>NZ_JBHVEU010000210.1:0-15106 GCF_042802075.1 Kitasatospora sp. NPDC057518 | reverse complement strand
GGCGGTGTCAGCAGGTGCCGGGCACGGGCCGGGTGGGGGTCAGCAGGTGCCGACGCGGCCGGACTGCGAGGACCAGACCGGGACCCAGGGGCTGCTGTTGTCGTGCGGGCGGTAGACGACGATGTTGGCGTCGTTCTGCATGCGCACCCAGTTGGCGCTGGGGTTGCAGCCGAAGCCGCTGCCGGTGGCCCACTTGGCGTTCTTGAAGGTGTCGTAGACGACGAAGTTGCCGTCGTACTGCATGATCGCCTTGCCCGCGCCGCCGAAGGTGGCGGTGTTCCACATCGCGGTGCCGTAGCGGTCGTACTCCACGAGGTTGCCGTCGGTCTGGTAGGTCAGCCGGTAGGCGCCGTTGGCGGAGACGAGCGAGTCACCGGGCAGCAGACAGCTGCCCCAGTTCATGTGGTCCCAGCCGCTCGGGTTGCGCGAACAGTTCCACTCGCTGTTGACGTCGGCGGACGCGCTGGTGGCCGTCGTCAGCCCGGTGAGCGAGGCCAGCGCCAGGGCGGCGCCGGCGAAGGCGAGCGTGCGCCTGGTCCTTCCGGTGTTCCTCATCGTTCCCCTCTTTCCGCTGCGGCGCGGTTCCCGACCGGCCGCGGCACGGTCTCGTCGACGGCGGTACGGGACGCGTCCCGTACGCCGCCCTCCGATGGGAGCAGGGCCTGTCGGTCCCTGCGTTCATGCCAACGGGCAGTGGCGGACGGCCGGTTCACCGGATTTCCCGTCGGGCGACGGCCGCCCCGGGCGGAGCGCGGCCGGGCTCCGGGCCCCCGGGCGGAGGACACCGGGCCTGACCTTGTAGGTTTCGGTGTCACCGGCTGCGAGGGGCCGGTGACACCTGGTGGGGAAGGGGAGCCCGACCGGACAGGGAAGGGGACGGACCCCGGACGGGAAGGGCGGACAGTGACCACGAGCACGGCGAGCGTGTTCCGCGGTGAGGGCGTACCCGAGAGGGAACGGTTCGAGTGCTGGCGGGAGTTGGTCAGCCGCACCCGGGACAGCGAGGTGACCAGCGACCACTCCGACGACTTCCGGGCGGAGATGCGGCGCCTGGAGCTCGGGCCGGTGACCCTCCTGCGGACCTCCTTCCCGCCGACCCGCTTCCAGCGCACCGAGCGCCGGGTGCGCCGCTCGGACCTCGGGGTGTTCCACCTGACCCTGCTACTCGACGGCGGCTTCGCCCTGACCCGCGACACCGGGCCCACCGAGACCTTCGGACCCGGAAACCTGCACATGCTCGACAGCTCCCACTCCTTCGACCTGCGGGCCTTCGGCTCCCGCGCCCAGGCGCCCGCGGAGCGCCGGATCGAGGCCGTCGGCGTCGACTTCCCCACCGCCCTGCTGCCGCTGCCGCCGCACCGGGTGCACGAGCTGCTGGGCCGCGGCTTCTCCTCCCGGGAGGGCGCCTGCGCGCTGCTCTCGGAGTTCCTCGTCGGCCTGGACCGGCAGGCCGCCGTCCTGGGCCCGGTCGAGACCCCCCGGCTGGGCGGCATCGTGGTCGACCTGGTGGCCGCCTGGCTCGCCCGGGAACTGGACGCCGAGGCCGCCGTACCCGACGACACCCGGCAGCGGGCCCTGGTCGAGAACGTCCGGGCCTTCGTCGGACGCAACCTGCGCGACCCGGAGCTGACCCCCGCCGTGATCGCGGCCGCCCACCACATCTCGGTCAGCTACCTGCACCGCCTGTTCACCCGGCAGTCCGGCGGCGAGACCGTCGCCGCCTTCGTCCGCCGCCGCCGGCTGGAGCGGGCCCGCCGCGACCTGGCCGACCCCGCGCTGCGCGACCTGCCCGTCCACGCCGTCGCCACCCGCTGCGGCCTGCCCCGCGCCGCCGAGTTCAGCCGCGCCTTCAAGACCGCGTACGGCCTCTCCCCCAGCGAGCACCGCCGGCGGGCCCTGGCCGGGGGCGCCGGCGGATAGCCGCACGGGCGGCACGGCCCCGCCGACGGGGCCGCCGGGGGGCATCCGGGACCACCTCGGCGCGATGCGATGTGGTGCGATGCGATGCGATGCGGCCAACATGTGTCACGACACATGTGTCGTGTAACCTATCTGGTATGAGCACTGCACGGAGAACCCCGACCCTCGTCTTCATCCCCTGCTTCTCCGGCGCTCCGTGGAGCGCCGAGCAGCTCGCCCCCTACGGCGAGGCGCCCAAGCGCACGCTGCGCCTGCCCGAGGGCGTCGACGACATGGAGCGCTACGCCGACCACGTCGAGAACGCGGTCGCGGACCTCGACGACTACGTGCTGGTCGGCGACTCGTTCGGCGCGGTCATCGCGCTCGCGCTCGCCACCCGCCGCCCGCGCGGCCTGCGCGCCCTGGTCCTGTCCGGCGGATTCGCGGCCGACCCGGTCGACTCCAAGGCGTGGAAGGCCCTGATGCGGGCGATCGGCAGGGCCCGCGGCCCGCTCTACCGGCAGCTGACGCTGCGGGCCCACGCCCACCGCCTCGCCTCCCCGTTCGACGGCGAGGGCCAGGTGCCCTGGAACGAGGCGCGCAGCCGCGAACTGTTCCTCGTCAACACCCCGGCCGCGTCCTTCGGCGCGCGGGTGCGGGCCGCCATGACCGCCGACTACGTCGACGCGCTCGGCCGGGTCGAGGTCCCGACCCTGCTGCTGACCCCCTCGCACGACGTGCTGATCGGCGAGAACGCCTCGAAGATCATGCTCGCTGGCATCCCCGACGCCCGGGAGGTCGTGCTGCCGCGCACCGGCCACATGTTCCGCTTCTCCCACCCGGTAACCTACGCCGCCGCGGTCGAGGACTTCCTGGCCGCCCCGTAGACCACCCGAGAGGACATCGATGCGCAAGGCCGAGCACCTGCGGTTCGCGATCCTGGCAGCCCAGCGCGAAGGCAACCGGCTGCTGATCCAGGCCCTCAAACCCCACGGCATCACCCCCTCCCAGGCCGAGGTGCTGCGCCTGCTCCAGCAGCACGGCACCCTGAGCCTCAACGGGCTCGGACAGCTCCTGGTGTGCGAGAGCGGCACCAACCCCAGCCGGCTGGTCGAGCGCGTGGTCGCGGCCGGGCTGGTCGAGCGCCGCGCCGACGCCGAGGACCGCCGCTACGTCCAGCTCAGCCTCACCCCCGAGGGCGCGCGCCTGGCCACCGAGGTCGCCGGGATCGAGGAGTTCCTCTACGCCGCGATGGACGCCGCCTGCGAGGGCCTGGACACCGACGCGATGCTGCGGTTCCTGCACAGCTTCATCGACCCCCTCCCCTCGGGCGAGGCCCTCAACAAGCGCCTCGCCCTCGACTGACACCCGCCTGGCACCCGTCCTCGAAGCCCTCCGGCGCGAGAACCCCGCGGCGCGAGCACCCGGCGGCGCGAGCACCCGGCGCGCACGAACGGGCCGGAAGGCCGCACCTGTCCACCCAGTGCCAAGGACTGTCGACTCGGTGCCAACACGGCGGGGGTGCCGTCCTGGCATCCTCCACGAGTGAACACCGCGCGGCGGAACATCTCGTTCCGTTTCCGCGCCGACGGCCCGGCACGCCACGGGGGAGCGTGCCGGGCCGCCCCTCCCTCTCCACGGCCTCGGGACATCGGGACCTCAAGGCCTCAGGGCCTCAGGGCCTCGGGTCCGGCGACGGCTTGTCGTTCGCGTCCTCCCGGGCCCAGGCGCCGGCGCCGAGGCGTCCGGTGGTGCCGAGGTCGAGTTCCGGGACGACCATCACGGGAGCCGCGTCGGCGGTGGCGCGCACCCGGACGTAGGGCGCGTTCTGCGGGTCTCCGGCGCCGGCCTCGGTGGTGTTGCGCCACACCAGGGTGGCGCGGGCGCCTTCCCCCGGGCCGAGGGCGATCTTCTGCGGCGGGTTGTCGGCGCCGGTGCCGGCGGCGATCCGGGCGCCGCCACGCAGGATGTCCACCCCGTCGAGGGGGCGGTGGTCGGGGTCGAGCGGCTGCACCTGCGGGTAGCCGTCGAGGGTGACGGTGGCGGTCCCGCAGTTGCGCAGGTGCAGGCTCACCGCGCGCAGGCCCATCGCGGCGCTGCCCTCGTCGGCGTACAGCCGCAGGCCGGAGGGCGGGCAGGGGCCGTCGGGGCGGGAGGCCTCGGCGGTGGGCACGCTGCGGACCTTGAGGAGCTCCGGCTTCGGCGGGCGGGGGTTGTCGGCCCGTCCCGGGGTGGGCGCGCCCGGACGGGAACCCGACCCGGTCACGCCGGGCACGGCCAGGTCGATCCGCCCCTTCTCGGTGGCGCCGGGGGCGAGCCCGGTGACGGTCCGGGTGAGGTTCCCTCCCCCTACTCCGCCCGCTCCCCCGCCCGGGTCGCCGAACACCGCCGCGCCCCGGTCCGGATCGGGCCCGTTGAACATCACGGTGTAGTCGTACGGTTCGGCGTTCGGGTTGGTCACCTCGTACTCGAAACAGGTACGGCCGACGGCGGTGATCCGCGCCCCGCCCTGGGCGAGCGCGGTCGGCTGCGGCACACCGGGCGCGCTCGGCGGCGGGCTGCCGCACGGCCGGGGACTGCCGGAGCCCTCCGGACCGCCGCCGGAGGCCGCGGTCGTCGCGGTGCCGCAGCCCGCGAGCAGGAGCGCGGCGGTGGCGGCGGCCACGGCGGACGCGGCGGGGTGCCGGGCCGTCAGCGGGCGGCGGGGCGGGGAGGGCTGGCGCATCGGTCGAGTCGATCACGCCCCGCGCCGGACGGCAGTGAGCTGCGCCACGTCACGGGCAACAGTCCTGCCACGGTCCGCGCCCCGCCGACGGGGCCGCTCTAGTCGTCGCCGCGGCTCTGGAAGTACCACTGCTGGGGCTTCGCTCCGGTGTAGTTGGCCAGTTCCACCGGGGCACCGTCCTTGCCGCCGGTCAGGTACAGGGCCCTGCCGTCACCGACCGCCGCGATCTTGAAGCGGCCCTGACTCTCCAGCGTCACGTCCCAGTCCGCGGGATTCTCGTTCAGGACGGCGCTGTCGCCGTCGACGGCCAGGTACCGGCCCGTGCCGACGTTGCGGACGGTGTTGTACTGCCCGCTCTCCTCCACTTCCCAGTACTGGGTGTCGAGTTCGCGCTCCTTCTGTCCGACGACCCTGTCACCCGAGGCGGGCGCGGTCGCGACCTGGGTGAGGTATCCGACGGACTTGATGCTGTAGGTGCCGGGCTTGATGTCCATGTGGCCTCCATGGTCGGCTTCTGGTGCGAAGCGCTGGGAACAGGACGTGGCGTCCGGGGGTCACGATAGGGTCGGGTAGATAGTGTTCGATTACATGCCGTCATGGAATCCAGAACCGGAATCAACGAAATAGATCGTAATCGAAGTACTCGATCGCTGGTCAGCTTTCGCGCACGTGCGCGATGCGGAATCCGCGACCACGATCTCCCGCACCGGCGAGGCCGGGCGCGTCGGCCGCCAATGGACCACCGATACCAGTCACACCGAGGACCACTCGACCGGCGGAGCCCCGCGCGCAACGCCGACCGGGCCCCGGCGAGACTGGGGACGCGACTGCCCTGCCACCAATTGATCCGTACACGTTCGGCCATTTTCCCCCTTCGAGAAACACCACGATCCTGCGGCCATGACGGACCTCTCAACCACCTCGATCCTTTCGGGAGCGAACCCCATGCCAACTTCTGCCACTCCGGCCGGCCACGACAAGACGATGCGGTGGACCGTCCACGAGACCGAGACCGGCTGGTCGAAAGACCATCGCTACAACTGGAGTTTGAAGTCAGCTCCCGCCATCGAGGCGTACAAGGGCCTGCTGCACTGCTTCGCCGCAGGAGCACTGGAGCCTTACGGCCTGGCATGGGGCTACTACAACAAGGAAACCGACACCTGGTACAGCAAGTCCTTCGTCTACGACGTCGAGAAAAACCCCGTGCACACGTCCGGTCCGCTCGCGGTGCAGCACGCCAACGACTTCCTGTACTGCGTGCACCACCGCGCCAAGGACGACCGCCGCTTGTGGTGGACCCGCTACAACTCGGAGGGCCCCGAGACCGGATGGTCCCTGCACCAACCGGTGAAGGACCACCGGTCGGCCGAGGTCCGATCGACGAGACCGGCCGCGCTCACCGTCTACGGCGGCCTCCTCTACTGCGTGCACGACGGCGACGGCATCCTGCGGTGGATCACCCATGACACCGCCACGAAGACCTGGGGCACCGACCTGCCGATCCCCGGCGACATCCGGGCCGTACGGGCACCCGCCATCGAGCGCTTCAAGGACCACCTGTACTGCGTGCACGACCGCGGTGGGGACGACCTGTACTGGATCACCTACAACAGCGGAACCCAGGAGTGGAGCGCCGACCGGCGCATCGAGGACGCCGAGGGGAACCCGGTCCGCACCAGCCATGCGCCCGCCATCGCCCGACACAACGACTACCTGTACTGCGTCTACTACGTGGACACGGACTCCGGGCGCGGCGAGCTCTGGTGGACCCGGTACGACGACAGCGACGAGGGCGACGACAGCTGGAGCGTCCCGGAGCGCATCCCCGACGTCCGCTCGTACACCGGATTCGACATCGCGCCCTACTACGGCGGCCTGTACTGCGTGCACGAGGTCTGAGACGGAGCGCGCGCGGCCCCGACCGGGGCCGCGAATCCGGTCGCGGCCCCGGTGCCCGTACGCCGGTCAGCGGAGCTGGAAGGACCACTCCTGCTTCCAGCCGCCCTCACAGCTCCACACCCCGAGCTGCTTGAAGTCGGAGTCGTGGGTGAGGCAGTCGTCGTCGCCGATCTGGACCCGGTACCTGCCGTTGCCGAGGCTGACGAACTCCCACTTCTGGTTGGCGGTGTCACCCCACGCCTGCTGCTCGGCGACGTACGTCCCGGGGTTCTCGGTGAGGTTGTACCCGAGGTCGTTGACGATCCGGTAGCGGTCCCCGCCCAGCGGCTTGATGGTCCAGCGGGACCCCTTCGCCCCCAGGATCCCGCCCACGATCGGCGAACCCCAGCTCGCGGTCTCGTTGGGGGCCGTCGCGCCCAGCCCGTTGGCGAGCTTCAGGAACAGCGGCCGCTCGGTCGGGATGTCGGAGGACGGCTTGGGCTTCGGCTTGGGGTCCGGGTCCGGCTTCGGGTCCGGCTTCGTCGGGGTGGTCGGGTCGGTCGGCGTGATCACGCCGCCGGACGTGGATTCGAGCACCCACCCCTGGTGCCAGTCCTGCTTGCACGTCCACACGCCGAGCTGCTTGAAGTCGGCGTCGTGGGCGAGGCAGTCGTCGCCGGAGATCCGGATCTGGTACTTGCCGTTGCCGATCGCGGCGAGTTCCCACTTCTGCCGGGAGGAGTTGCTCCACGGCTGGAGTTCGGCCAGGTAGCCGCCGTTCTCGGTGAGTTCCAGCCCGTACGAGCTGGTGATCCGGTAGCGGCCGCCGCCCGCCGGGGCGAGCTTCCACTTGGACTCGTTGCCGCCCCGGAGCCCGGCGACGACCGACGCGCCGGCGGAGCCGTTGACCGGCACGGCGCCCAGGCCGTTGTCGAGCTTCAGGTACACCTCGGCGCCGGTGCCGCCGCCGGGCGTGGGCGGGGTGGTGGTCGGCGGGGTGCCGCCCCAGGCCCAGTTCTGGTTGGGCGCGTCCCGCCGGTCCTCGGAGCCGCAGGCCCAGGCCGCCACCGTGCTGCCGTTGGCGGTCCGGCCGCTGAAGTCGTCGACGCAGACGTCCTTGGAGCGGTCGTCCTGGTCGGTCATGTGCCGGAAGCCGCCGCCGGCCGACATGTTCCAGCGTTGTCCGGGGATCTCCAGGCAGTCCCACACCTGGAGCTTGGTCCCGTTCGCGGTCTTGTTGGCCTCCAGGTCGAGGCACTTGCCGTTGGCCGCCTGGAGCTTGTAGCCGTTGTACGTCCATTTCTGGGCGTCGCCACCGTTGCATTCCCATATCTGGACGGGGGTGCCGTTCGCGGTGCCGTTGCCGCTGACGTCCAGGCAGGCGTGATAGCCGGGGGCGCTGGAGTCGGGGGTCAGGCTGCCGGTCCTGGTGCCGTAGCCGGAGCGCGCGGGGAAGTGGACGGTGCGCACGTCGCCGTCGCACTTGTAGGGCCGCGCGGTGCCCGAGCGGCAGGTCCACGGCTCCTTCTTGACGGTGTCGCCGTCGTTGCCGGTGAACGCCCAGTTCAGGTAGCCGCCGTCGCCCCGGTTGCGGAAGGTCGAGTCCCCCTGGAAGACCCAGATCCGGAAGACGTCGTAGCCGGACGGCTCCTTCTTCTCCTTGTCCAGGAAGTGGTTGAGCTTGTAGGTGGTGTCGAGCAGCACCCCCCGCATGTCGGACTTGTACTCGTTCCGGAACCACTCGGTGTCGTACAGGTCGGTGCCCACGGTCTTGAACACCATGACGTTGAACCCCGGGAACTTCGCGCTCAACTTCGTCGCGGTGTTCTGGGTGAACTCCGCGTTGTCCAGCTTGTTGAGGTTGGCAGCGTCGTGCATCAGCCTGATCGTGTCGAAGGCGGAACTGATCAGCGCCGTCATGCAGTTGCCGCCGCCCGGCGAGGCCGGGGTCCCGCAGGTCTTGTCCACCGGGGCCGCCGCGGCGGCCGCCGCGGGCGCGGCCTGGGCCTGCGCGGTCAGGACGGAGACCACGGCGACGGCGGCGACCCCGCAGGCCAGGGCACGTTTCAGGCGGGAGAGGAGGTGCAAGGTCGGAACCGTCTTTCTTCTCGGGGAAGTTGGATGGTGGCACCGGAAGTCCGCCGTCCCGCGACTCCTGACGCGATCCATATGACAAGATCAAGAAGCCTGACGCCTTTCACGCGCCACCCCGGTCGGCGAGCCCCGCTCACCGGCCTCGATCCCTGCGGCCCGGGCGAGCGGCCGTCAGGGAGTCGTCAGAGATTGGAGGACCCGCGAGGTGTCCGCATCACCGGAGTTCCGCGGCTTCGACCTGGTCCGGCGCGGCTACGACCGCGAGCAGGTCGACCACTACCTCAGGGCCCTGTCCGGGGCCGTTTCACTGCCGCCCGTGCCGGCGTTCGAGATCAGGTGGCGGGGCTACGACCGCGAGCAGGTCGACGCGCGCATCGCGGACCTGCTGCGCGGCGGGGGCAACAGGGGCGGCAGGGCGTAACCCCACGCGGCGGGCTCGGCGCGGGGAGTCGGACCGGCCGACTTCCCGCGCGACGGCCCGGCACGGTCAGCGCCGCCTCGAACGCCCCGAACGCCTCGTCCACCGCAGGGTCCGCCACCGTCCCGGCGGCGACACCCCGCCCCGCTCGTGGATCGGGCCGCAGACGCCGAGGCGTCACTTACTGTAGGCACATGAGTGCAGATAGGCGTGTCCGGGCCGATTCGACCCGGTTCGACACGGATCGCCCCGGCGGGTGAGGGCGTCATGACCGCACCCCGGATCCCCCTCACCATCGACAACACCGCGCTGGTCCTGATCGACCACCAGGTCGGCACGATCGGGTGGGCCGGCGAGCTGGCCGGCGAGGACGAACGCGACCAGCTGACGATGTGGGTGCGCACGATCGTGCGCTTCGCGGCGGCGGTCGGCGTCCCCGTCGTCCTGACCAGCAGCCTCGAGGACCGGCAGCAGGGCCCGCTGCTGCCCGACCTCGAGACCCTCGTGCCCGCCGCGTACGCCGCCCGGGTGCGGCGCGCGGGCGTCATCAACGCGTGGGACGACCCGGCGTTCGTCGAGGCCGTCCGTGCGACCGGCCGGGAGAACCTCCTCGTCGGCGGCCTGACCACCGAGGTGTGCCTGGTGCCGCCGGTCCTGTCCGCGATCGAGGACGGCTTCGGCGTCGCCGTCCTGCTCGACGTGTCGGCGGCCGGCACGCGCACCTCCGCCGCCAACAGCCGCGACACCCTGCGGGCCGCCGGGGCGGAGCTGCTCACCGTCGTCCCGGCGCTGACGCGGCTGCTCGGCAACTGGCAGAGCGAGCACGCCGCCGCGTTCTTCGACGCGATGGGCGGCGAGGGCGTCTTCGCCGCCTTCGCCCGCGGAAACCTCAGGTAGACCCCGCACCGACCTCGCACCGGTCCCGCACCGGCCTCGAACCAACCTCGCACCGACCTCGCACCGACCTCGGACAGACCTCGGATAGGGAGCACCCGCATGTCCGGCATCACCGCAGCCGACCGCTTCGAGATCCACGAACTGCTGGCCCGCTACTGGAAGACCGTCGACGAGGGCGACCTCAAGGGCTTCGCCGACACCTTCACCGAGGACGGCAGCCTCACCAACTACACGGGGACGACGACCGGCCGCGAGGCGCTCGCCCAGTGGCTCGACGACTACGGCCCGAGCCGCGCCGGCAACCGGCACATGAGCACCAACACGACCGTCACCGAGGTCGACGCGGACACCGCGACGGTCTGGAGCTACATGGTCGTCATCGCCGCCTTCGAGCCGCGGACCCAGACGCCGCACGTCGCGGCCTACGGCCGGTTCAACGACACGGTGGTCCGCGTCGACGGCGGGTGGCTCTTCAGGGAGCGCCTGATGGACGACCTCGCCCTGAACGCCATCGACTACCCGGGCTGAACCGCCGCGGGCGGCGCTCCCTGGCCGACGGCGCCGTCCTGCGCGATGACGGCCCGGGCCCGCTGCGTCCGCGCGCTCAGCTGCTGGGCGAAGCTCCGCAGGGAGTCGGCGTTCCTCGCGATGTACTGGTTGTCGTAGGCGGTCTCCACCGCGACGAGCCGGCCGACCGTGTTCAGGGAGATCTTGCAGGCGATGTCGGCCTCGGCCGTCGGCACCTCGTCGGGGCTGCGCGGGGGCGGCGTCCCGGCGGCGGGGGTGGTGCCCGCCGCGGGGGTGGCGCCCGCCGCGCCCCACTTGCGGTCGCTGTAGGCGTCCGCCGGGTTGGCGTAGCTGTAGCCCTTCCCCTTCATGCACGCGCTCCACTCCGCGTACGCGGCGGTCAGGCGCGGGTCGGTGAGGGGGATCCGGGGGCCCTTGTCGGGCAGGCCCTGCGCGGTGCCCGGCACCGGCGGCGGCCCGCCGAGCGCGTCCGCGCCGGCCTGCCAGCAGCCGCCCTTGGGCACCGGCCTGCCGTTGAAGCTCGTGACCGGCTTCCCCGAGGGGTCCGCTCCGTAGAGCACCGAGGTGACGTCCGGGGAGAGGGTGGAATCGGGGATGACCTGGTTGCGGTCGTACCCCTTCTCGGCCGCCTTCGCCGGGGCGAAGTACCCGTAGAGCTGGGTCCGTTCCCGGGCCGCCGTCGCCGCCTGGGTGAAGGCGTCGTAGGTCTCCTCCGGGGCCTGGAGGCCGAAGTCCTTCATGCAGCGGGCCGCGACGAGGTGCGAGGCCCGACTGATCGTCACCGCCTGTTCGGCGGTCGGCTTGTAGCCGTCGAGGGGCAGGGTGATCTGCTCCGGCCGGTCGATGACCGGCACCTGGCCCGTCGGCGGCGGGCTGGAATTCGCCTGGCCTCCACCGGAACAGGCGGAAAGGGAACTCACGGCCACGGCCAGGACGGTGAGCGCGAGCGGGGCGCGTCCCCGCGGTGGCATCGGCATCGGAATTCTTCTCCTCCCTGGAGAAACGCGGAGAAAAGCGGGCGGCGGGCATCCGGAGGACACCCGCCGCCCCTGGCGGAATCACACGATCTGCACTTCGGAAACGTGCGCGCTGGTGAAGCTGAGGCTTCCGCCGGCGTAGAGGTTGTACGGCGTGCCGTTCGCCGTGATGATGCCGTTGTTCCACTGCGAGGTCACCAGGTTCACGCCGTCGACGTTGGGGTAGATGGCCCCCACGCTGCCCGCGTAGCAGAGCTGCCAGCCCGACATCCACAGCTCGATGCCGTAGGCCTTCGCCCCGCCGCCGGGGCACTGCACGGGGCCGATGGCGCTGGCGGGCGAGGCGGCGACGACGCCTCCGCCGACCACGGTGGCGGCGGCGAGTGTCACCGCGGCAATTCGCTTGCTGATACGAAGATTCATGGAAGTACCGCTCTCCCTGTCCCATTCGACTGACGGATCGTTGCGACCTGGCGATGCGGAATGACCGGCCCGCGCCGGGCTGTTTTCCCCGGCTCTCGCGGCCCCGTATCGCCGACAACGGAAGAGAGTGTCACTCGCCACCGGGATCGACCACCCCTTGCCGAGGACCGACGGAATAAAGCGGACAAAGGCGCCCTGGCGGATGGCGGGGAGGAATCCCGAAGACGATCGTCCGATTCGCCTCTGCCTGCGGATATGCCGGGAATTCGCGGCCGCCGGAAACAGGTTGATGTACGTACATCGTCAAGCGGCCTTCGGGCCGCCCTCCGGCCGCCGTCTAGCGCAGGAGCCGCAGGGCGAGGACGTCGCAGCGGACCGGGCTCACCCGGGGCCCTTCTCCTCCACGTCCCGGTGCCGGGTGTCGAGCTCGCACGCCTTCTGTCCGACGACCCTGTCGCCCCGGGAAGGTGCTCCCCCGCACCGGCGGGGCCGGGCGCGTCGGCCGCCCAGCGCCCACCTATGCCAGTCCCGCCGAAGACCACTCGACCGGCGGAATCCGGCGCGCAGCGCCGGTCGGCCCCTCGTGAGACTGGGAGCGCAGTCGCCTCGCGGCCGATCGGTCCGCACACGTCCGGCCTGCTGTCCGGTGGGGAGCACAGGGAGTCCGGAGCCTCGGACGGGCCTCGCGGCCGCCTCAACCCCCCTTGGGAGTGAGCCCCATGCGAACCTCTGCGTTCTCCGACGACGGACCCGGCGGACCCGACCGCCTCGGCGACACCCGCGACACCCGCGACACCCGCGACACCCGAGCGGCCGGCGAACCGCCCGCCGGGGCGGCCGGCCGGTGCCGCCCGGCGGTGACGGCCGTCCGGGGCGGCCTGGTGTGGTTCCGCGACGACCCGTTCCTGACGCCCGAGGGCGAGGACGACGGGGACGCGCTCGTCTACGTGGAGGACGGGCTGCTGGTCTGCGAGGACGGGAAGATCGTCGCGGCCGGGGACTACGGCGACCTCGTACGCGGCCTCCCACCCGACACGAAGATCGTCCACTACCGCGACAAGCTGATCCTCCCGGGCCTCGTCAGCACCCACGTCCACTACGTGCAGACCCGGATCATCGCCGCCTACGGCAACCAACTGCTGGACTGGCTCAGAGCGGACGTCTTCCCGGAGGAGTCCCGGTTCTCCGACCCGGACTACGCCCGCGACGTCGCGGCCCTGTTCTGCGACGAGCTGCTGCGCAACGGCACGACCACGGCCCTGGTCAACTGCGCCACCTACCCGGAGTCGGTCGACGCGCTGTTCGCGGAGAGCGTCGGTCGCGGGATGCGGCTCGCGGCCGGCAAGGTGCTGATGGACAGCGAGGAGTGCGCGGCCCCGCCCGAACTGCTCGACGCCTCCCCCGAGGTGGGCTACGAGCAGTCCAGGGAGCTGATCGAACGGTGGCACGGGGTCGGCCGCAGCATCTACGCCGTCACCCCGCGGTTCGCCGTCGCCTGCACCCCCGGGATGCTGCGCGCGGCCGGGGAGCTCTGGCGGGAGTACCCCGGCACGCTCCTGCAGACCCACCTGGCGGAGAACCAGGTCGAGGTGGCGAAGGTCCACCAGCTGTTCCCGGAGTGCGAGGACTACGTCGACGTCTACGAGACGTACGGCCTGCTCGGCCCCGGCGCGGTCTTCGCCCACGCCGTGCACCTGTCCGAGCGCGAGTGGAAGCGCCTGTACGAGACCGGCAGCGGCATCGCGCACTGCCCGACGTCCAACCTCTTCCTGGGCTCCGGCCTGTTCGACATGCCCCGCGCCACCGACCCCCTCCGGCGGGTACTGGTCGGACTCGGCTCCGACGTCGGCGGCGGCACCAGCCTCTCCCTGCTCCAGACCGCGGGCGAGGCCTACAAGGTCGGCGCCCTGCGGGACTTCCCGATGACCGGGGTCAAGCTGTTCTACCTGGCGACCGTCGGCTCGGCCTCGGCGATGCGCCTCGACCACCTCGTCGGCTCACTGGAACCGGGGCACGAGGCCGACTTCATCGTCCTCGACCCGGACGCCACCCCGCTGCTCTCCGCCCGCACCTCCAACGCCGGCTCCCTCGGCGAACTCCTGTTCACCTTCGCGCTGATGGGGGACGACCGCGCCGTCCTGGCCACCTACCTCAACGGCCGGCTCGCCCACGAGCGGGACGCCGACGACGCGCCCACCGGGTCCGGGCGCGAGCCCGTCCGCCGGTTCGACGCCGGCGGGGGGAAGCGGTGGCAACGGACCTCTGAGCGCAACTACATGCGGTGGACGGTCTACGACCCCGAGACCGGCTGGTCGAAGGAGCGGGGCACCACCAGCAGCGTCCCCTTCGGTCCCGGCATCGACGTGTACAAGGACTCGCTCTGGTCCCTCGGCACGGGCGGCTGGAAACCCTTCCAGATGATGTGCAACCGCTACCAGAAGGAGGACGACACCTGGTACACCAGGCTCTTCGTCAACGACGTCGAGGGCAACTACGTGCTCGCGTCCGACCAGGTCGCGGTGCAGCACGCCAACGACTTCCTGTACTGCGTGAACCACCGCACCGAGGACGACGCCCGCCTGTGGTGGACGCGCTACAACTCGGAGGGCCCCGAGCATGGTTGGTCCCCGCACCGGCCAGTGGAGGACGACCGGGACGTCGCGGTCCGGTCGACCAACCCGGCCGCGACCACCGTCTACGACGGCCTCCTGTACTGCGTGCACGACGACGAGGACGGCTTCCTGCGGTGGATCACCCACGACACCGCCACCGCGACCTGGGGCACCGACCGGCTGGTCCCCGGCGACATCGAGGTCGCCCGGGCACCCGTCGTCGAACGCTTCAAGAACGACCTGTACTGCGTGCACGACCGCGGCGGGGACGAGCTGTACCTCATCACCTACAACAGCGAGACGGACGAGTGGAGTTCCGACGAGCCCATGGTGGACACCGACGGGAACCCGATCCGCACCGGCTACCGGCCCGCCATCGCCCGGTTCAACGACTACCTGTACTGCGTCTACTTCGTCTACGAGAACGCCTACTACGGATCGCTCTGGTGGACCCGGCTCCACGAACTCGGCGACGAGTGGAGCGTCCCGGAACACATCCCCGACGTCTACTCGAGCTCCGGGCTCGACCTCACGCCCTACTACGGCGGCCTGTACTGCATGCACCGGTTCTGAGCCGGCCCGCGCGGCCCGTCCCCGACGATCAGCCGAGGGAGAGTCCCGCGGCCTTGACCGCTGTCGCGGCCGGCCCTGTCTC
>NZ_JBHVEU010000209.1:0-15147 GCF_042802075.1 Kitasatospora sp. NPDC057518 | reverse complement strand
GAGGTCGCGGCGGGCCCTTCCGCTTGTCCGGACGCGGCGTCAGGCCAGCTCCAGCGCCAGGTAGAAGTCCACCCGGTCCTCCAGCCGGGAGAGGTCACGCCCGGTCAGCTCCTCGATCCGGCCGATCCGGTACCGCAGGGTGTTCACGTGGACGTGCAGCTGGGCGGCGCAGCGGGTCCAGGAGCCGTCCGAGCGCAGGAAGGCCTCCAGGGTGCGGACCAGGTCCGCCTGGTGCTCGATGTCGTACGCGATCACCGTGTCCAGCAGCCGGCTGCGGAAGGCGCGGCGCACCTCGTCCGGGACGGCGGCCAGCAGCAGGACGTGCGAGGCGAGCTCCTCGGGGCCCGCGACACAGACCCGGCCGACCCGGGAGGCGGCGATCCGGCGGGCGTGCCGGGCCTCCTCCAGGGCGCCGCGCAGGCCGCCGGCCCCGGCGGCGGGGGCGGAGACGCCGAGGGTGATCCGGCCCTCCGAGCCGAGCCCGGCCTCCAGCGGGGCGAGCAGTTCGCGCAGGGCGTCGGCGGGCACCGGGGCGTCCAGGACGGGCAGCACCACCACGGCGCCGGTGCCCGTCCCGGCGACCAGGGCGCGGTCGGAGGCGCCGCCGAGCGCCTCCTCCAGCACCGCCCGTACGGCGCCCTCCGGCAGGCCGGTGCCCTCGGCGCTGAGCACCAGCCAGGAGCCGTCCTCCGCCTGGGACTTGGCCCCGGGGCCCTCGTAGCGGGCGGCCATCGCCGAGGAGGCGTACAGGGCGCGGCCGACCTCGGCCGGGTCGGCGTCGCGGCGCAGCAGGGCGAGCAGTTCGTCGGCGAGGCGGCGGCGCAGCCGGCGGCCCTCGTCGCGGCGGTGGCGCTCGGCGGCGACCAGCCGGGCCAGGTTCTCGGCGAGCTGCTGGCGCTTGGTGGTCCACTCGGTGACGTCGCCGGCCACCGCGAGCACCCAGTCGGCCAGCAGGCCGCCGCCGGCCGGCGGCTCGTCGTGCTCGGCGGAGGCCGGGGCGGGCAGCAGCGAGAAGGAGCCGGCGGCCAGTCGGGCCCGGTGCGGGGGGCGGCGGCGCTGGCGCTGGGCGGCGAGGTGGGCGCGGACCAGCTGGTCGCGGTCCTGGGCGGAGAGCCGGTCGGCGGGGCCGGCGATCACCGCACCGGTCGGGGTGAGCACCCAGCAGTCCAGGTCGAGGTCGCCGCCGAGCAGGTCGAGCACCGCGTCCAGTCCGCCGCCGCCGGCCGCCGAGACCAGCAGGCGGTGCCGGTCGACCAGGGCGGCGAGGTCGGCGGCGCGGTCGGCGGAGACCTGGCGGCCGATGAACTCGGTGACGGTGCCGAAGGCGATGTCGTCGGGGACGGCGAGCAGCGGCATCCGGTGCCGGCGGCAGGCCTCGACCAGGTCCTCGGGCACCGGGCCGACCTCGGCCTCGCCGGCCGCCAGGGCCACCGCGCCGCCGGCCGCGAGGGTGCGGACGAAGCGCTCGGAGTCGGCCGGGACGGTGCGCCAGAGCATGCCGGTGAGCACCAGTTCGCCGCCGTGCAGGTAGCGGCCCGGGTCCTGGAGGTCCGTCGTCATCACACCGCTGACCTGCCGGTCCAGCTCTTCCTCGGCCGCGAGCAGGCGCAGTCGCGGGGCGCCGGGGGCGAGCAGGTCACGGACGCGCATCCGCGGACTCCTTAACGGGGGCTTGGGGGGAGGGTGAAGGGGTAACGATAGGGCCTGTCCGGCCGGGCGTCCGCCCGGGTCCGTAGCCCGCGCGTCACGGCCGGATTACGGTCGTAGGTAGCACCCGGCGGACACCTGGGCTGCGAGGTTCTCCTCCTTAGAGGAACGTACAGGATGCCGGGCGGGCTCACAGCCGGGGCTTCATGCCATCGGTGACTGCCAGCGGGCCGCGTCGCGGCGGTTCACTGGGCGACACGCCGCCGGGCACCCGGCGGGCGACGACTTGAGGAGACACCCGCATGGAGTTCCTTCGGCCCGCCACCTGGGACGAGGCACTCGCGGCGAAGGCCGAGTACCCGACCGCGCTGCCCGTTTCGGGCGGCACGGACGTCATGGTCGAGCTGAACTTCGACGTGCACCGGCCATCCGCGATTCTCGACCTGAACCGCATCACCGAACTCGCCGAATGGTCGAACGACGGCGAGGTGGTGAGGCTCGGCGCCGCGGTCCCGTACGCCCGGATCATCGCGGAGCTGTCCGGTCCGCTGCCCGGGCTGGCCCTGGCGGCCCACACCGTCGGCTCGCCGCAGATCCGCAACCGCGGCAGCGTCGGCGGCAACCTCGGCGCGGCCTCCCCGGCCGGCGACTCGCACCCGGCGCTGCTCGCGGCCGGGCGGGACGTGTTCGTCGAGGCGGCCTCGGTGCGCGGCACCCGGCTGATCCCGATCGACGACTTCTACGTCGGGGTGAAGCGCAACCTGCTGGAGGCCGACGAGCTGATCCGGGCCGTGCTCATCCCGGTGGCGGACGGGCCGCAGCAGTTCTCGAAGATCGGCACCCGCAACGCCATGGTGATCGCGGTCTGCGCGTTCGGCTTCGCCCTGCACCCGCGGAACGGGACCGTCGGCACCGGCATCGGTTCGGCCGCCCCCACACCGCGCCGCGCCGTCGAGGCCGAGGAGTACCTCCAGGGCGTGCTCGCCGAGCGCGGACTGTGGGAGTCCGGGGAGCTGCTGGGCGCCGAGGTGGTCCAGCGCTTCGGCGAGCTGGTGAAGGCCGCGGCCTCGCCGATCGACGACGTCCGCGGCACCGCCGACTACCGCCGGCACGCGCTCGCCGTGATGGCCCGCCGCACCCTCACCTGGACCTGGAACGACTACGGCAAGCAGATCAGGAGCGCGGCATGAAGGTCACTTTCACCGCCAACGGCAGGCCCGTCGAGGCCGACGACGTGTGGGAGGGCGAGAGCCTGCTGTACGTGCTGCGCGAGCGGGTCGGCCTGCCCGGCTCGAAGAACGCCTGCGAGCAGGGCGAGTGCGGCTCCTGCACGGTCTACCTGGACGGCCTCCCGGTCTGCTCCTGCCTGGTCGCGGCAGGCCAGGTGCAGGACCGCGAGGTGCGCACGGTCGAGGGCCTGGGCACGGAGGCCGGCGAACTGGGCCTGGTCCAGCAGGCGTTCGTCGACGCCGGCGCCGTCCAGTGCGGCTTCTGCACCCCCGGCCTGCTGGTGCAGACCGACGCGCTGCTGGCCGAGGACCCGCAGCCGAGCGACGACGACATCCGCGAGGCGCTGTCCGGCAACCTGTGCCGCTGCACCGGCTACGAGAAGATCATGGACGCGGTGCGGCTGGCCTCGGCCCGCACGTGCGCGGGGACGGAGGGCGCGGCATGAGCGCGCGTACCATCCAGGGGCAGAAGAACCTGCAGAACATCAACCAGGCGGCCAAGGACGGCATCGGCGGCTCGCCGCTGCGCCCGGACGGCAACCTGAAGGTCCGGGGCGAGTTCGCCTACTCCTCCGACCTGTGGCACGAGGACATGCTCTGGGGCACGGCGCTGCGCTCGCCGCACCCCCGGGCGAACATCCTGTCGGTGGACGTCTCCGAGGCACTCAAGGTGCCCGGGGTGTACGCGGTGCTGACGCACGAGGACATCCCCGGCTCGAAGTACTACGGCCTGGAGATCCAGGACCAGCCGGTCCTGGCCATCGACCGGATCCGCTACCACGGCGAGGCGATCGCGCTGGTCGCCGCCGACCACCCGGAGACGGCCCGCCGGGCGGTGAAGAAGATCGCGGTCGAGTACGAGGTGCTCACTCCGATCGTCACCGAGGAGCAGTGCCTCGACCCGGAGACGTACGGGTACGTGCACGAGCCGCACGAGTACAAGTCCCACGCGTACGGCAACATCTGCCACGAGCAGCGGCTGGTCTCCGGCCGCGGCGTGACCGACGAGGTGCGGGCGCTGGCGGACGTGGTCGTCAGCGGCGACTACGAGGTCGGCATGCAGGACCAGGCCTTCCTCGGCCCGGAGTCCGGCCTCGCGGTGCCCGCCGAGGACGGCGGCATCGACCTCTACATCGCCACCCAGTGGCTGCACGTCGACCGCCAGCAGATGGCGCCGGTGCTGGACCTGCCGGAGGAGAAGGTCCGGCTGACCCTGGCCGGCGTGGGCGGCGCGTTCGGCGGCCGCGAGGACCTGTCGATGCAGATCCACGCCTGCCTGCTGGCCCAGCACACCGGCAAGCCGGTCAAGATCGTCTACTCCCGGGACGAGTCCTTCTTCGGCCACGTCCACCGCCACCCGGCGCGGATGCGCTACGAGCACGGCGCCACCCGGGACGGCCGGCTGGTCTACGCCGACTGCCGGATCGTGCTGGACGGCGGCGCGTACGCCTCCGCCTCCCCCGCCGTGGTCGGCAACGCGGCCTCGCTCGGGCACGGCCCGTACGTGATCCCCAACGTGCGGATGCACGCCATCGCGCTGTACAGCAACAACCCGTCCTGCGGGGCGATGCGCGGCTTCGGCGCGGTGCAGGCGGCGTTCGGCTACGAGTCGCAGATGGACAAGCTGGCCGCCGCCCTGGGCATGGACCCGGTGGAGCTGCGGCAGCTCAACGCGATGTCCGAGGGCGACTTCATGCCCACCGGCCAGCAGATCGACTCCCCCGCGCCGGTGGCCGAACTGCTGCGGCGGGCCAAGGAGATGCCGCTGCCGCCGCCGCTGGACACCGAGCACCTCGACGTCCGCCGGCTGCCCGGCGCGCTGTCCAACACCTCGCACGGCGAGGGGATCGTCCGCGGCGTCGGCTACTCGGTCGGCATCAAGAACGTCGGCTTCTCCGAGGGCTTCGACGACTACTCCACCGCCCGGGTGCGGCTGGAGGTGATCGGCGGCGAGCCGGTCGCCATGGTGCACACCGCGGCGGCCGAGGTCGGCCAGGGCGGCGTCACCGTGCACGCCCAGATCGCCCGCACCGAGCTGGGCGTCGAGCAGGTCACCATCCACCCGGCCAACACCGAGGTGGGGTCGGCCGGTTCGACCTCCGCCTCGCGCCAGACGTACATGACCGGCGGGGCGGTGAAGCTGGCCGCCGAGGCGGTCCGCCGGGAGCTGTTCGACAAGGGGCGCCGGCGCTACGGCTGGACCCACGACGACCTGGTGCTGGCCGACGGCAAGGTGGTGTCGAAGAGCGCCGGCGCGCTGGTCTCCATCGTCGACCTGCTCGGCGACGAGGCCGTCGAGCAGACGCGCGAGCACCACCACCGGCCCACCCAGGCCTTCGACAAGGAGACCGGCCAGGGCTTCGGCCACGTCCAGTACACCTTCTGCGCCAACCGCGCGGTGGTGGACGTGGACGTGGAGCTGGGCCTGGTCAAGGTGGTCGAGCTCACCGCCGTCCAGGACGTCGGCAAGGCGCTCAACCCGCTCTCCGTGGTCGGCCAGATCCAGGGCGGCTGCACCCAGGCGCTGGGCCTCGCGGTGATGGAGGAGATCATCGTGCGGGAGGGCAAGGTGCGCAACGCCTCCTTCACCGACTACCTGATCCCCACCATCCTGGACACCCCGCCGATCCCGGTGGAGGTGCTCGAACTGCCCGACCCCAACGCCCCGTACGGGCTGCGCGGGGTCGGCGAGGCGCCGACCGTCTCGGCGACGCCGTCCATCGTGGCCGCCATCCGCAACGCCACCGGGCTGGCGCTCAACCGGATCCCGGTCCGGCCGGAGCACCTGACCACCGAACGGCCGCTCTGACGGCCCGAGTTCGTCCTCCCCGGGGCGGCGACCGTCTTCCCCGCCGCCCCGGGGACCCTAGGGCGTCCCCGCCACCCCGGAGGCGTCCCCGTACACCCGCTGCCCTGCCCACGCCGGGGCCCGCAGCGGTGCACACCACCCCCTGATGCATCGCGGGCACTCCCCCGCTGCTCAGGAGTGCCCCCGTGAGTCGATACGTCCCCCTACGCCGCTTCGTTGACCGGCGGTCAGGTCGGCTCGCCCACCCCAACCCCCTTTGACACTTGGGATGGACATGACCAAAATCCCCACGGAGCCCGGCACCACCGAAGACAGACCCGCCGAGGACGGCACCCGTCCGTCGTCCCAGGACGCCCCACGCCCCACCGGCGCACTGGACGCCTACTTCAAGATCTCGGCCCGGGGATCGACCCTCGCCAACGAACTGCGCGGTGGGGTCACCACCTTCATGGCGATGGCGTACATCATCCTGCTCAACCCGCTCATCCTGAGCGGCGCGGACGCGACCGGCGCCAAACTGGACCCCGCCGCGCTGACCACCGCCACCGCGCTGGCCGCCGCCGTCACCACCGTCCTGATGGGCCTGGTCGGCAACGTGCCGCTCGCCCTCGCCGCCGGGCTCTCCGTCTCCGGCGCGGTCTCCGCGCTGGTCGTCCCGCACACCACCTGGGCGCAGGCCATGGGCCTGTGCGTGATCTACGGCCTGCTGATCGTGCTGCTGGTCGTCTCCGGGCTGCGCGAGCGGATCATGAACGGCATCCCGCTGCCGCTCAAGCACGCCATCACCATCGGCATCGGCCTGTTCGTCACGGTGATCGGCCTCTACAAGGCCGGGTTCATGCACACCGGCGGCCCCACCCCGCTCTCGCTCGGCCCGACCGGCGAGCTGTCCGGCTGGCCGGTGCTGGTCTTCTGCGTCACCCTGCTGGCGATCTTCGTGCTGATGGCGCGCGGCGTCCGCGGCGCGATCCTGCTCGGCATCGCCGGCGGCACCGTGCTCGCGGTGATCGTCAACCGGGCCGCCCACGTGCCCGCCGGGGCCTGGCGGAACTCGGTGCCGGTCTGGCCCGGCAGCCCCGTCTCCGCACCGGACTTCGGCCTGTTCGGCCACGTCGACCTGTTCGGCGCGTTCGGCGGCCACGGCATGGGCGCGATCAGCGCCTCGGTCGCGGTGTTCACCCTGGTGCTGGCCGGCTTCTTCGACGCGATGGCCACCATCATCGGCGTCGGCACCGAGGCCGGACTGGCCGACCGGCGCGGCCGGATGCCCGGACTGTCCAAGGCGCTGTTCATCGACGGCGCGGGCGGCGCGGTCGGCGGCCTGGCGGGCGCCTCCGGGCAGACCGTCTTCGTCGAGTCCGCCACCGGCGTCGGCGACGGCGCCCGCACCGGACTCGCCTCCACCGTCACCGGCGCCCTGTTCGCGCTGATGCTGTTCTTCTCGCCGATCGCCGGGATCGTCCCGGTCGAGGTCGCCTCGGCCGCCCTGGTCGTGATCGGCTCGATGATGATGAGCCAGGCCCGGCACATCGACTGGTCCGACCGCGAGGTGGCCGTCCCGGCCTTCCTCACCTGCGTGCTGATGCCGTTCACGTACAGCATCACCGCGGGCGTCGCGGCCGGCGTCATCTCGTACACCGTCATCAAGGCCGGGCTGGGGCGCTGGCGCGAGCCCGGGGTACTGATGTGGATCCTCACCGCGGTGTTCGTGGTGTACTTCGCGATCACCCCGGTCAAGTCCTGGCTGGGCGTGCACTAGGCACCCGGGCGCCTTCGCCCTGTTCGCGCCCGCGTCGGGCAGGACCGCCTCGGGTGCCACCGCCGCCGTACGGGATCGTTTCCCGTACGGCGGCGTCTCCCGCTACTGTCGGAACCGTGTAAGGAGCCTCCCCCATGCAGGACATCGCCGAGCAGCTGCGGGCCTGGCACGCGTCCGGGCGCTCCTTCGCCGTGGCCACCGTGGTCGGCGTCTCCGGCAGCGCTCCGCGCGACCCCGGGGCGGCGCTGGCCGTGGACGCGGACGGCGAGGCGGTCGGCAGCGTCTCCGGCGGGTGCGTCGAGGGCGCGGTGTACGAGCTGTGCCGGGCCGCCCTGGCGAGCGGCGAGCCGGTGCTGGAACGCTTCGGGTACAGCGACGAGGACGCCTTCGCGGTGGGTCTGACCTGCGGCGGCGTCCTGGACGTGTTCGTCCAGCCGGTGGTGCCGGGGGCCGACGCCGGGCTGGACACCGGGATCGCGCACATCGCGGCCGGCACACCGGTGGCACTGGTCCGGGTGATCGCCGGACCGGGCGGACCGGGCGGACCGGGCGGGCTGGTCGGGGCCACCCTGGCGGTCACCGCGGACGGCGTGGCCGGCGCGCTCTCACCCACCCCCTCGACGGTCGGCGCCCTCGAGCGGGCGATCGTCGTGCGGGCCCGGGCGATGCTGGAGGCCGGACGCACCGGTCGGCTGGTGCTCGGCCTGGACGGCCGCCCCTGCGACGAACACGGCCGGGGCACCGTCACCTGCTTCGTCGAGTCGTACGTGCCCGCGCCGCGGATGCTGGTGTTCGGAGCGATCGACTTCGCGGCCGCGGTGGTGCGGATCGGCAAGTTCCTCGGCTACCACGTGACCGTCTGCGACGCCCGGCCGGTCTTCGCCACCGCCCGCCGCTTCCCGGAGGCCGACGAGGTGGTGGTCGACTGGCCGCACCGCTACCTGGACTCCCAACTCGGCCGGATCGACGGACGCACCGTGCTCTGCGTGCTCACCCACGACGCCAAGTTCGACATCCCGCTGCTGGAACGCGCCCTGCGGCTGCCGGTCGGCTACGTCGGCGCGATGGGATCGCGCCGCACCCACCGGGACCGCGCCGCCCGGCTCCGCGAGGCGGGGCTCACCGAGGCCGAACTGGCCCGGCTGCGCTCCCCGATCGGCCTGGACCTCGGCTCCCGCACCCCGGAGGAGACGGCGGTCTCGGTCGCCGCCGAGATCGTCGCCCACCGGCGCGGCGGCAGCTGCCTGCCACTGAGCGCCTCGGACGGGCCGATCCACCACGACCTGTCGCGCACGGGGACGGAGGGTGACGGGGGCGGCGCGGCCGGCGGCCCGGCACCCCGTACCCACGCGGCCTGAGCCGGGAGCGGCTCCGGCACCGCTCACGTTGCGTGGCCACCGGCGCGGCGGGAGGCTGGAGTTGCGGACTCGCCCCGAGCCCGGGGAAGGAGCGGGCACCATGCGCGCCCTGCTGGAGGTCGAAATCGACACCGCGGCCTCGAACAAGCTGATCAGCGACGGAACGATGGCCGAAGGGGTCCAGCGCATACTGGCCCAACTGAAGCCGGAGGCGGCCTACTTCCTCAACCGCAACGGGAGCCGCGGCATGGTCATGGTCGTCGATGTCCCGGACGAGGCCTCGCTGCCGTCCATCGCCGAGCCGTTCTGGACCCAGCTGAACGCCACCGTCGACCTGCACATCTGCATGAACGCGGACGAACTCATGGAAGGACTGAAGCGTCTCGGCCACTGAGCCGCCGGGCCGTCCCGCCTCAGTCGGTCAGCGCCAGCTTCACGCCGAAGCCCACCACCACGGCGCCGGTCACCCGGTCCATCAGCCGCCGGGCGGCCGGTCGGCGCAGCCAGCCGCGCAGCACCCGGGCGAAACCCACCAGGACGGTCGACCAGAGCAGGCCCTCCACGACGTGCACGCAGGTCAGCGCCACACCGGCGGCGAAGTGCGGGACGCCGAACGGGATGAACTGCGGCAGCACGGCCACGTAGAAGACCCCGACCTTGGGGTTCAGCAGATTGGTCAGCGTGCCCCGCCGCCAGCCGTGCGCGAACCCGCCGTCCTCCGGCTCCTCCTCGACCGCCGCCTCACCGCCCCGGTTGCGCAGCATCCCGATGCCCATCCACACCAGGTACGCCGCGCCCGCCCACCGCAGGACCTCGTACGCCACCTGCGAGGCGGTGAGCAGCGCCGTCACCCCGGCCGAGGTCAGCGTCCCCCAGATCAGCGTCCCGGTCTGGATCCCCAGCACGACCCCCCACGCCTGCCGCCGCCGCCCCAACGCGGAGGTCCGCAGGACCAGCGCCGTGTCGAGCCCGGGCGTGAGCGTGAGCAGCCCCACGACGAGGGCGAAGGACCACAGGGCCGTTGTCATCTCCATGGGCCTCGATGCTCTCACAGCCCCGGAGGGGCGTCGTCAAACGGCCATCGCTCAGTCCGCCGACCCCGGCGGGACGACCCACTCGGTGGAGCGCTCACTCACCCTTTTCCACCGGCCCGGTGAGATCGGGCAGCCCACCGTCCTCGAGCCAGGTCGTGAAGACCTGGCGCTTGCGACGCTTCACCGCATCCTCGAGAGCGGCGTTGACGGTGGCGGTCTTGGTCGTCGTACCGAAGATCTCCGCAGCCTCGGCCAGCAGGTCGTCGTTGATGTCCATCACGGGGTACGGGCCATGACCAACCTCCCGAGCGAAGCGGGGTCTGCGATATCGGGTTCGGCCGTATCCGATATCGCAGGCCCCACGGGGCCCGATCGGCCGTTGTTCACCCGGTCAGGTGACGTTGAGGCGGGCGGCGAGGCGCAGGAGGCCGGGGCTGAGGCGGGAGAGGAAGCGGGCGGCCTTGGCCTCAGGGGTGACGGGGACGACGGGCCTGCCGGTGCGGACGGCGGTCACGATGGCGGTGGCGACCTTCTCCGGGGGGAAGCCGCGGCGGGCGTAGAGCTTCGCGGCGCGGGCCTGCTTGGCGGCCTGCTCGGTGGAGGTGGTGGCGGAGAAGGTGGAGGTGCGGGTGATGTTGGTGTTGACGATGCCGGGGCAGATGGTGGAGACGCCGATGCCGTGGCCGACGAACTCGGCGCGCAGGCAGTCGGAGAGCATGAACACCGCGGCCTTGCTGGTGGCGTAGGCGGTGAGCGCCTTGGACGGCAGGTAGGCGGCGGCGGAGGAGACGTTGACGATGTGGCCGCCCTGGCCGCGGTCGGCCATCAGGGTGCCAAAGGCGCGGCAGCCGTGGATCACGCCCCAGAGGTTGACGTCCAGGACCCGCTGCCACTCCTTCTCGGTGGTCTGCAGGAACGTCCCGGAGTGGCCGATGCCCGCGTTGTTGACCATGACGTCGGGCACCCCGTGCTCGGCCGCGACGGTCTGCGCGAAGACGTCCACCGCGGCGCCGTCGGAGACGTCCACCCGGTAGGCGTGCGCCTGCGGGCCGATCAGCGAGGCCAGTTCGGCGGTGCGCTCGGCGGCCGCGAGGTCGAGGTCGCAGACCACCACCCGGGCGCCGTCCTCGGCGAAGGCGAGCGCGGTGGCCCGGCCGATGCCGCTGCCGCCGCCGGTGACCACGACCAGCCGGCCGTCGCCCTCCTCGGGGCGGGCCCGGCCCTCGTCGGTGCGGGTGGTGAACTCGCGGACCAGTCCGGCCACGGTGGCTCCCTTCTCCAGCAGCGCCGACCAGTGGCCGGCGTGCAGCGTCCTGCGGGTCAGGTTCGGCGCCCAGCGCTCCAGCCCCTCGGAGAGGTAGGTGCCGACGTACCGGTCCCGGGTGAGGGTGATCAGCTGGACCGGCACCTCGGTCGGCCGCTCGCGCGGACTGCCCAGGGTGGGGCGGAAGTTGGCCCGGTACAGCTCGATGCCGCGGACCGCGTCGCGGCGCAGGGTGGGCTGCGGGTGGTCGGCGCGCGGGGTGACGTGCTCCAGGTCGCGCAGCACCCTCGGCCAGGCCCGGGCCAGGCCGAGGCGCCAGAGGCCGGGGGCGAGGTAGGGCAGGTGGAAGGCGGTGATGTACCAGGAGTGCAGGCCCTGGTGGAGCAGTTGCCCCAGGTGGCGGGGGGTGGGGCGGCGCAGCCGGTGGCGCAGCCAGTGGCCCATGTGGTCCAGGCTGGGGCCGGACAGGGTGGTGTACGAGGCGATCCGGCGCTCGGCGCCGGGTGCGGTGACGGCCTCCCAGGACTGGATCGAGCCCCAGTCGTGGGCGAGCAGGTGCACCGGGCGGTCGGGGCTGACGGCGTCGGCGACGGCGAACAGGTCCTCGGCGAGGTGCTCCAGGCGGTAGCCGGACCGGTCGGCGGGGGCGGCCGACTCCCCGGCGCCGCGCACGTCGTAGCGGACCACGTGGTGGTCGCGGGCGAGGTCGGCGGCGATGTCGTCCCAGACGGTGTGGGTGTCGGGGTAGCCGTGCACGAGGAGGACGGTGGGGGCGTCCGGGTCGCCCTGCTCGAAGACGGCGAGCGGGAGGCCGCCGGAGTGGACGGTCCGGCGGCGGACCGGGGGCTTCGCCCGCGCCTGGGGCTTCGTCGGGAACGTCATCGGGTGGCCTCCAGGGTGGTCGGCTCGGCGGCGGTCGGCTCCGTGGTGGCCGGCTCGGTGGCGGCGGCGGTCCAGCGGCGGACGTGCGGCAGGTCGTCGTCGAGCCAGTAGGCGTCGTCCTCGGTGACCACCAGCAGTTCCTCGAACTTGATGCCCACGCCCCGGAAGCCGATGTGCGGCTCGACCGCCCACAGCCCCGGGGTGGGCGCGTGCCGGGACGACCGCCCGTCGGCCCAGAGCGGCGAACGGCCGTGCAGCCGCTCGGTGACGAGCTCGCGGCCGAGGGTCTGGAGGGTGCGCACACCGAAGCCGAAGACGTTCACCCCGGCCGGGCCGCGCGCGGTGTTGCGGGTGACCTGGTGGCCGATCACCCGGCCCGGGTAGACCTGGTGGCGATTGTCGTAGCCGTGCGCGGCGATCTGGGCGTCCACCGCGGCGTACACCTCGGCGAGCGGCCTGCGGGCCCGCACCTCGGCGAGGATCAGCTCGCGGTAGACCTTCAGGTCGGCGGCCAGCCGGTCCCAGACCCGGTTCTCGCCGACCTTGCCGCCGTAGCCGATGTCGGCGGTGTAGCCGTCCACCACGGGCGCGCAGTCCAGCACGTACGGCATGCCCTCCTCCAGCCGGCGGTTGCCGGCGAAGAACTGGAGCGGGGTGTGGAAGTGCCGGAACGCCGTCCGGTCGCCGAACCAGGCGAAGGGGACGTGGAAGAAGTCCTGCACCCCGACGGCTACCAGGCGGCGGCGCAACTCGGCGGTGGTCTGCCGCTCGGTGACGCCGGGTTCGATCCACGCGGCGACCTGTTCGGCGCAGTGGTAGGCGAGTTGCTGGGTCTCGCGGAAGCGGGCGAGGTCGCGCTCGGTGTAGCGGAAGGCGGGGGTCGCTTTCGCCATGGCGGAGCTCCTTCTAGAGGTCGAGCACGAGGGTCTCACCCTCGGCGGCCCGGGAGACGCAGGGCAGCAGGGCGCCGGCGGCGCGCTGCTCGGGGGTGAGCCTGCGGTCCCGGTGGTTGGGCGAGCCGGCCAGCAGGCGGACCTCGCAGGTGCCGCAGAAGCCCTGGTGGCAGGAGTACGGGAGGTCCGGGCGGGCCTCGCGCAGCACGTCCAGGGCGGAGCGGTCGGCGGGGACGTCGAGGGTCGGGCCGTCGGCGCCGAGTCGGACGGCGAACGGCTCGCCGTCGGTGACCGGGGCGGCGCCGAAGCGCTCGAAGTGCAGGGAGGCGGCCGGGGAACCGTCCAGGGCGCGCTGCACGGCGGAGAGCATCGGGGCCGGGCCGCAGCAGTAGACGGCGGCGCCGCGCGGGGCGTGGGCGAGCAGTTCGGCGCCGGTGGGGACGCCGCCGTGCTCGTCGTCGGTGCGCAGCACCACCCGGTGCGGGTCGAGGGCGCGCAGCTCGTCCGTGTACGGGAGGGTGTCGGCACTGCGGCCGACGTGCACCAGGCGCCAGTCCAGGCCGTGCCGCTGCGCCTCGCGGGCCATCGGGAGCAGCGGGGTGATGCCGATGCCGCCGGCCAGCAGGAGGACGGCGGGCTCGGCGCAGAAGGCGAAGCCGTTGCGCGGGCGGCGGGCGGTGAGCCGGGTGCCGGGGTGCAGGGCGTCGTGGACCTCGACGGACCCGCCGCCGCCCTCGGGCAGCCGCCGGACGGCGATGCGGTAGACGGCGCGGTCGGCCGGGTCGCCGCTGAGGGAGTAGTGGCGCTCGCGGCCGGAGGGCAGGACGAGGCGCAGGTGGGCGCCGGGCTGCCAACCGGGCAGCGGGCCGCCGGAGGGGTCGGCGAGCCGCAACTCGACGACGTCGGCGGCCGGTCGGCGGCGTTCGGCGACGACCAACTGGAGCGGCGGGGTGGGGCGGCTGAGCGGGCGCCGGGGGTTGCGGCGCAGCAGGGGGCTGCCGAGGGCCGGGGAGTAGCGGTCGCCGAAGGCGGTGAGCCGGCGCATGAAGCCGTCGGCGCGGGGGCGGCCGTAGAGGTCGGGGGGCGGGGCGAGCGGGTCCATCCGGCGGGGTCCTTGGGGTGAGGGGGGAGAGGGGGCTGTCGCCCGCGTCAGCCGCGCCCGGCGGCCGCGCGGGCGGCCGGGGAGGCGGCGAGGTAGCCCAGCGCCTGGCTGGACGAGCCCTCCTGGGTCGGGTGGTAGCCCGGCCGCAGGTAGCGCAGCCCGGAGCGGACCGACTTGACCGGGTCCGGCAGCAGTCCGCGCTTGGCGATCCGGCCGGCCTCCCGCCAGGTGGGCTTGAGCCGCCCCGCCAGGGTGGGGTCGGCGGCGAGCAGGAACCGGGCGCCGCGCACCCAGAGGTGGACCAGCAGCGGCCCGGAGACGGCCATTCCGCGCACCCGGCGGAGGTAGCCCGGGTCCAGGTGGACCATCAGGTCGTAGGCGACGCTGCGGTGCTCGACCTCCTCCGCGCCGTGCCAGCGCAGCAGGTCCAGCATCGTCGGGTCCGCCTTGGCGCGGTCCAGGCCCGGGGAGTTGAGCGCCCAGTTGCCGAGGAAGGCGGTGAAGTGCTCGATCGCCGCGATGAAGGCGACCCGCTCGATGACGTTCTCGCGCTGCCGGGCCGGCGACAGCCCCGGCTTGTCGCCGAGGACGCGCTGGAACAGCCAGGAGATCTGCCGGACGTACGGCCGCGGGTCGAGCCCCTGGCCGAGCAGGTGGTCCAGGACCTCCTGGTGCGCCTCGGCGTGGATGGCCTCCTGGCCGATGAACCCGAGGACCTCCTCGCGCAGTTGCTCGTCCCGGATGAGCGGCAGCGCCTCCTTGAACACCTTGACGAACCACCGCTCGCCCTCGGGCAGCAGCAGGTGCAGCACGTTGATGACGTGGGTGGCCATCGGCTCGTCCGGGATCCAGTGCAGCGGCAGCCGGGACCAGTCGAAGCGGACGTCCCGGGGCTCCAGCACGAGGCTCTCGTGCACGCGTGCGGCGGGCGCGGCGAGGGCGGGGACGGGGGTGGAACGGGGCATGGCAGGCCCTCCTGACCTGGGGGCGGCGGCTCGGCTCCAGGGAAACGTACTCGCGGGTAGCCATCGGGACAAGGGGTTCGGCACCCCTTATCGACATCGAGTCTAATAAGTGACGCGCACCGTCGGGCGACGCGCGCGGCCGGACGCCATCGGACACCGTGGGGAAACACGGGAAACACGGGAGGCCCCGCCGGTCTCCCGGCTG
>NZ_JBHVEU010000208.1:0-15180 GCF_042802075.1 Kitasatospora sp. NPDC057518 | reverse complement strand
CCCCTCCGCCGGGGCCGCGGCGCACCGTCCTCCCGCTCTCGGGCCCGCCCTCACCCGGCTATCCGGCGCCGACCGGCCGCCGTCACCCGGGCCGCCTCGCGCAGCTCCGCGTCCCGGCGGCGGCGCCGGGCCAGCACCACCCTCCGCTCGGCGGCCGTCAGCCCGCCCCAGACCCCGTACGGCTCCGGCTGGGCCAGCGCGTGCTCGCGGCACTCCAGCAGCACCGGGCAGCGGGCGCAGACCTGCTTGGCCTGCTCCTCGCGCGACAGCCGGGCCGCCGTCGGCTCCTTGGAGGGCGCGAAGAACAGCCCCACCTCGTCCCGCCGACACGCGGCACCGGTGTGCCAGGGATTGTCCTCGCCCGCGGGGGAACCCGCCGGGCCGCCCGGGGGCTGCGGCTGCGGCCGGACGCCGGGGCGGCGCTCCAGGACCTGCGCGGCGGCGACTGGCGAGGTGGTGCGGGACTCGATCGGATGCAGCACGGCCGTACTCCTGACGAGGCTCTCGGACACGGGGACCCCTCGCTCCCCCGCCGGCTGCGAGCCCCCGCTGTCCAACCCCGGCACGGCCGCTCGGCCGCCTCCGGTGCGCAGCCGTCCAAGAAGCGATGTGCGGAAGGAACTACCCCGCTCGGCCGCGATTCATGCACACTGCACGCAATCGACTACGCAGAGCACTGGCCGCAACGCCGAGTGCCCGGCCGGGAGTTGGCTCCCGGCCGGGCACTGTGCAGGTCAACGACGGTCAGTCGGTGCCGAGTTGACGGCGAACCCACTCCTTCAGCTTCTTGCCGCGGCGCGGCTTGGCCTCGCAACCGCCGAACAGCGCAAGGCCCTTGACCCGGACAACCGGAGCGTACGGGTCCGCCGCGGTCTGCTCGCGGACGTCGAAACCGCCGAAGATGCCGATGCCGGACCCCTGGAGGCTCACGTTCTCCGGGACCCGGATCTGGACCCCGCCGAAGATCGCCGTCACCGTGATCTCCACCTCGGGGGACTCGAACACGGCGTCGCTCAGGTCGATGTCCACACCACCGAACGCGGTGAAGGCGCTCAGGTGCGAGCCCACCCGCCAGCGGCCCTTGCGGGACGCGCCGCCGAAGATCGCCACCACCGTCGGGGCCTCCTGGCGCGCCGGCTGCTGCGGCGGCGGCCCCTGCGGGGCGCTCAACGGCTGCTTCTCGAAGGACAGCGGGCGGGCCGGCAGGTCCCGGGTCAGCGGCGCGAGGTCGCCGAAGGTCTTCGAGGCGTACGCGGCCTCGATCCGCTCGGCGTGCTCGTCCGCGTCCAGGCGCCCCTCGGCGTAGGCGTCGCGCAGCAGCTCCGCGACCTTCTCGCGGTCGGCGTCGGAGACGCGCAGCTCCGCCTCCGCGGCCGGCGCGTGCGGCCGCGCCGCGGCCCCGGCCTCGGGCCTGAGTTCGGGTCTGCTCTCTGACTTGGGTTCGGGTTTGGTCATCGGTACGGGCGCCGGCACCGGCGGCTGCCCCGAATCGTCGTGCGACGGCGAGTTGTCCACGGGGTCAGCCTAGTCGCTCGCACTCCTGCGCGAGTGAGCCCGGTCACGCAAGGCTGCCCTGTCCGCATGCCGACTTCCGGCGGGTCCTACCCTGGATGGTGCTTCGCCGACGCAGCCGCACCACTGGACCCCTAAGGACCGCCCCGATGGCTCCCACGCCAGACTTCGAGTACAGCGACCTGCTCCCCCTGGGCGCTGACCCGACCCCGTACCGCAAGCTCACCTCCGAGGGCGTCTCCACCTTCGAGGCCGGCGGTCGCACCTTCCTCCAGGTCGAGCCCGAGGCGCTGCGGCTGCTGACGGCCGAGGCGATGCACGACATCTCGCACTACCTGCGCCCCGCCCACCTCGCCCAGCTGCGCCGCATCCTGGACGACCCGGAGGCCAGCCCCAACGACCGCTTCGTCGCGCTCGACCTGCTGAAGAACGTCAACATCTCGGCCGGCGGCATCCTCCCGATGTGCCAGGACACCGGCACCGCGATCGTCATGGGCAAGCGCGGCCAGAACGTGCTGACCTCCGGCGGCGACGACTCCGCCATCGCGCGCGGCGTGTACGACGCCTACACCAAGCTCAACCTGCGGTACTCCCAGATGGCCCCGGTGACCATGTGGGACGAGAAGAACACCGGCAACAACCTGCCGGCCCAGATCGAGCTGTACGCCACCGACGGCGACGCGTACAAGTTCCTGTTCATGGCCAAGGGCGGCGGCTCCGCCAACAAGTCGTACCTGTACCAGGAGACCAAGGCCATCCTGAACGAGGCGAGCATGCTCTCGTTCCTGGAGCAGAAGATCCGCTCGCTGGGCACCGCGGCCTGCCCGCCGTACCACCTGGCCATCGTGATCGGCGGCACCAGCGCCGAGTTCGCGCTGAAGACCGCCAAGTACGCCTCGGCGCACTACCTGGACAACCTGCCGACCTCGGGCGACGCCAAGACCGGCCACGGCTTCCGCGACCTGGAGCTGGAGGCCAAGGTCACCGAGCTGACCCAGAAGATCGGCATCGGCGCCCAGTTCGGCGGCAAGTACTTCTGCCACGACGTGCGCGTGGTCCGCCTGCCCCGCCACGGCGCCTCGCTGCCGGTCGCGATGGCGGTCTCCTGCTCCGCCGACCGCCAGGCGCTCGGCAAGATCACCGCAGAGGGCGTCTTCCTGGAGCAGCTGGAGACCGACCCGGCGAAGTACCTGCCGGACACCACCGACGAGCACCTGGACGACGACGTGGTGCGCGTCGACCTCGACCAGCCGATGTCCGCGATCCGCGCCGAACTCTCCAAGTACCCGGTGAAGACCCGGCTCTCGCTCACCGGCACCCTGGTGGTCGCCCGCGACATCGCCCACGCCAAGATCAAGGAGCGCCTGGACGCCGGCCAGGGCATGCCCAAGTACCTCCAGGACCACCCGGTCTACTACGCGGGCCCGGCCAAGACCCCCGAGGGCTACGCCTCCGGCTCCTTCGGCCCCACCACGGCCGGCCGGATGGACTCCTACGTCGACCAGTTCCAGGCGGCCGGCGGCTCGATGGTCATGCTCGCCAAGGGCAACCGCAGCAAGCAGGTCACCGACGCCTGCGCCCAGCACGGCGGCTTCTACCTCGGCTCGATCGGCGGCCCGGCCGCCCGCCTCGCCCAGGACTGCATCAAGAAGGTCGAGGTGCTGGAGTACGCCGAGCTCGGCATGGAGGCGGTCTGGCGCATCGAGGTCGAGGACTTCCCGGCCTTCATCGTCGTCGACGACAAGGGCAACGACTTCTTCCGCGAGACCACCGAGGGCCCGCTGATCACCAGCCTGCGCGTCCGCTCCAAGGAGTAACCCCGCGCGGGACCAACCCCGCACGCCCCCGAACCGCCCCGGCCGCCCCGCGCCCGGGGCGGTCTTCGTTCGCCTGTCGCATGGCATCCGGTACCGGATACTCGTACCATTGCGGTACGGACATCCGGTACCCGAGTGGAAGGCCGTCCCATGGCGATCAGTGCGAGCGAGGCGCGCACGCAGCTCTTCCCGTTGATCAAGAAGGTCAACGACGACCACGCGCCGATAAGGATCACCTCCAAGGGCGGGGACGCCGTGCTGATGTCCGCGGAGGACTACGACTCCTGGCAGGAGACGATCCACCTCCTGCGCTCCCCCGCCAACGCGCAGCGGCTCATGGAGGCCGTCGCCCGCGACAGGGCCGGCCACCCCGGCGTCACCAGGACCATGGAGGAACTGGAAGCGCTGGCGGGTGAGGTGTGAGGAGCGTCCATTTCGACCCCGACGGCTGGGAGGACTTCCTGTTCCGGCTCGGGTCCAACCGGAAGATGGCTCAGCGGATCACCCGCCTGATCGGCGAGATCCAGCGGGACCCCTTCGACGGCATCGGGAAGCCCGAGCCACTGAAGGGCGACCTGGCCGGCTACTGGTCGCGGCGGATCGACGACGAACACCGGCTGGTGTACCGGGCGGACGAGAAGGAGGTGAAGATCCTCAAGGCCCGCTACCACTACCAGTAGCAACCGCGGGCCGACCCACCCGGCTCAGGCGTCGAAGTCGTACTCCAGAACGTAGGAGGCGGCGTCCAGGATCATCTCGTTGAGTTCGACGACCTGGCCCTCGTCGGCGAAGGCGGTGCGGCAGATCAGGATGACCGGGGTGCCGGCGGACAGCTCCAGGCGGGCGGACTCGTCGGCGCCGGGCATCCGGGAGCGGACCTCCTCGCGGAAGTGCACGGGCTTGGCGCCGATCTCGGCGAGCCGGGCGTAGGTGCCGCCGGGGCCGGTGTCCTCGCGGGTGATGGCGGTGCCGGAGACCAGCACGGCGGGCAGGTAGGAGGTCGAGAGCAGCACCGGCTTGCCGTCCAGGACGAAACGGCGGTGCCGCACGCACATCGGGGCGCCCGGGTCGACCCCGAGCACCCGGGCCACGTGCTCGGGCGCGCCCCGCTCGGTGACGGACACCTGGTCGACCACCAGGCTGCGGTTGTCGATGTCCGCCGACCATATCGACCGGCCGGACCCCCACTGCCCCTGCGCCAGCCGCTGGATGCCGCGCCGGCGCAGCGGCCGGAAGTCCCGGACGAACACCCCGGCGCCGCGCCGCGCCTCGGCGATGCCCTCGCTCTGAAGCACGCCCAGCGCCTGGCGGGCGGTCATCCGGGCCACGCCGTACTCGTCCATGAGGTCGTTCTCGCCGGGCAGGCGGTCGCCCGCGCGGTACCGGCCGGTGTCGATGGCCTCCTTCAGCGCTTCGGCGATCCGCTGGTACTTGGGCTGCTTGTCGCCATTGCTGCCGGTCATCGCCGCTCCCTCTGCCTGGGACAAATCGTAGGCGTGCCCGCGGTCGCCGGTAAGGAGATACGACCGTTGACATCTCTAGAGATATTAGCTTCTCTAGAGATGCTGGCCAGTCGCCGACCAGAGCGAGGAGCAGCACGGTGAGCACCCGACAGCGCAACGCCCCGGCCTACCGGCCCCACGTGGGTGAACTCGTCCTCGACCGGAGGACCGGACGCACCGGCATCTACATGGACACCATCGGCGGCGAGCACTACCTGCGCCCCGAGGGCGGCGGCCGGGAATGGGCCGCGGAACCGCACCACGTCGCCCCCGCCCCCGAGACCCGCGATTCGGCTGATTGAGATCGGCATCGGGAATTGCGGAAAAATCCACGCAAACCACAACAATCAGGACCGGGCAATCCCCCTGGTGAATCCGGAATTCCGGAACGTGCGGCGCCCGACGCCGGGCACGTTACGGATAACGCCGGTCACCATGCGTGCACCATGGGCGGGAATCGGCCACCGCGATGCACCCGCACACGAATTGGCGCGCGCATAACCAACAGCGCCCCCGCGCCCGGACGGGGGCACGGGGGCGCACGGTCGGAACGGCTTACGGGTGGCCGCCGACGAGGGTCTCCGGCTCGTACGGGCCGCCCGGCTTGCCACCGGCCCGGTGGTCGGGCTCCTCGATGTACTGGCCCTCGTCACCGAAGGCGGCGTTCTCGAACGCGTCCTTCTCCGCGTCGGTCGGCGCCGTGTACTCGGTCGGGTTCGAGGACGCGGTCACCGCGCCCTCCACAGCCTTGCCCGCCTCCACAGCGGCGGCCGGGGCCTCGGTCTTCGCCGCGTTCTCGGGCGTGGACGGCGCCGGGGTCTCGCTCTGGTCGTTGGCCATTGGGAGGCCGCCTTTCGGTCATCAATTGTCTTCAGCCCGACCTCTGTGGCACGGGCGCGCGGACAGTATCGTAGGGTTGATTAAATGTCCGATAAACATCGTGCGGCTTGCGGCACCGTCCGGCAGAGTCGGGCGTCCGCCTAAGCTGAACCACCGCGGCGGACCGCCGAGCGCCCTTTCACGGAATCGACACCACAGGCCATCGGGGGACTTCATGGAGTTTCTGGAGACGCCGCAGAACCCTGCGCTGCGCTTCCAAGTCCTCGGTCCGGTCCAGGCCTGGCTCGACGGGAAACCCCTGTCCCTCGGATCCCCCCAGCAACAAGCCGTTCTGACCACGCTCCTGCTGCACTCCGGACGCCCGGTCACCACCCAGGACCTCGTGAACGCGCTCTGGGGCGAGCGGCCCCCGGCCCAGGCGGTGGCGGCGCTGCGCACGTACGTCTCCCGCCTGCGCTCCGTCATCGAGCCCCGGCGCGAGGTGCGCCGGCCCGCCGAGCTGCTGGTCTCGGTCGCCGACGGCTACGCGCTGCGCATCCCGGGCGAGGCCCTCGACCTGACGGTCTTCGAGCGGCTCGCCGGCGAGGCCGCGGCCGCCCGGACCGCCGGCGACAAGCGCGAGGCGCACCGTCTGCTGGTGCGGGCGCTGGACCTGTTCAGCGGCCGTCCGCTCACCGGCATCCCGGGCCCCTACGCCGACGCCCAGCGGCTCCGGCTGGCCGAACGCCAGGTGGCCGCCGCGGAGGAGCTGTGCGCCGCCGCGCTCGACATCGGCCTGCACGCCGAGATCGTCGGCGAGCTCAACAACCTGACGGCCGAGCACCCGCTGCGCGAGCGGCTGCGCGAACTGCTGATGCTGGCGCTGTACCGCTGCGGCCGCCAGGCCGAGGCGCTCGGTGTCTACACCGACACCCGCAAGCTGCTGATCGAGGAGCTCGGGGTCGAACCCGGCGCGGGGCTGTCCGCGATGCACACCCGCATCCTCGCCGCCGATCCCGACCTGGCCCCTCCCGCGGTGTCCGCTCCGGCCGCCCGCGAGGAGGGTCCGGCCGCGCCTCCGGCCCAACTCCCGGCAGACGTCTCGGACTTCAGCGGTCGCACCGAGCTGGTGGGCGACCTCTCGACGGTCCTGATGAACGCCACCGGCCAGGCCGTGGTGGTGACCTCGCTGGCCGGGATCGGCGGGGTCGGCAAGACCACCCTCGCCGTGCACGTCGCCCACCGCGTCCGCGCCGAGTTCCCGGACGGGCAGCTGTACGTCGACCTGCGCGGAGCCGGTGCCTCGCCCGCCGACCCGGTGGGCGTCCTGGGCGACTTCCTGCACGCGCTCGGCGTCACCGAGAGCCCCGACTCGCTGGAGCAGCGCGCCGCCCTCTACCGCTCGCTGCTCGCCAGCCGGCGGATGCTGATCCTGCTGGACAACGCGCGCGACGCCGACCAGATCCGACCGCTCATCCCCGGGGTCTCCGGCTGCGCGGTGCTCGCCACCAGCCGGTCCCGGCTGGCCGGCATCCCCGGCGCCCAGCTGTTCGACGTCGAGGAGCTGACCCCGCAGGAGGCGCTGGCGCTGTTCTCGGCCATCGTCGGGGAGCAGCGGGTCGCCGCCGAGCCGGAGGCGGCCATGGCGGTCGTCACCGCCTGCGGCTTCCTGCCGCTGGCGGTCCGCATCGCCGCCGCCCGGCTGGCCAGCCGGCCGCGGTGGAGCGTCTCCGACCTGGCCAGTCGGTTAGCCGACCAGCGCCGTCGCCTGGACGAGCTCCAGCTCGGCAACCTCGCCGTCGAGACCACCATCGGGCTCGGGTACGGACAGCTGTCCGTGCCCGAGGCCCGCGCCTTTCGGCTGCTCGCCCTGATCGACTCCCCCGACATCCCGCTGGCGTCCGCCGCCGCGCTGCTCGGGGTGGACGAGTACACCGCCGAGGACCTCGCCGAGGCGCTGGTCGAGGCGAACATGCTGGAGTGCTTCACGCCCGGCCGCTACCGGTACCACGACCTGCTCCGGCTCTACGCCCAGCGGCAGAACGAGCGGATCGGCGACACCGAGGAGCAGGAGCGCGCCGTCCGACGGCTGCTCGACCTGCTGATCCCGACCCTCCGCACCGCGACCCAGCTCATCGAGCCGGACGACCCGCTGCCCGAGCTGCTCACCACCCCCGTCTCGGCCGGGATCGGCCTGCCGACCAGCGGCTCCGCCCAGGACTGGCTCCGGACCGAGGGCGCCCTGCTGCTCAGCGCCGCGGCCGCGGCGGCGGACGGCCCCCGCGCCTCACGGCACGCGGCGATGGACCTGATGATCCTGTTGTACGGTCTCGGCCCGGACCCCACCCACGGCCCTCAGGGGCGGCAGATCCTGGAGACCATCGGCGGCGAGGCGGAGCGCTGCGGCGACCGCGCCGCGCTCGCCCGGGTCCACGTCGCCCTCGGCACCCTGCAGTCCGTCACCAGCGACTTCCAGGGGTCCGAGCAGTCCTTCCGCCGGAGCCTGGAGCACCAGGCCCCGGACGAGCCGACCTTCCTGCTGCTGGCCACCGCCAACATGCTGGGCGTGATCCTGAACCTCGGCAACCGGCCGGCCGAGGCCCTGCAGTTCCTCGAACAGGCCCGTGCCACCAGCCGGGCCGTGGCCGCGCCGATCCTGGAGGCCCGGGTCGTCAGCAACATGGCCCGGGTGCAGCACCGGCTCGGCATGACCGAGACGGCGATCCGGTCGGCCGGCGAGGGCGTCGCCGCCGCGCGGCAGTCCAACAGCGGCCCGCTGCTCGCCCAGACCCTCTACCAGCTGGGCGTGGTGCTCGCCGGCGGCGAGGCCGTCCCGCACCTGCGGGAGGCGCACCGGCTCTACCGGTCGCAGCAGAACCCCCTCTGGGAGGGCTTCACCCTGGCCCGGCTGGCCTCCGCCCTGCTCGTCGCCGACCAGCACGCCGAGGCGGCCTCGGCGGCCGGCGAGTCACTGGCGCTCGGGCAGGAGATGGACTCCGCCTACTGCCAGGGCCTGGCGAACGCCGCACTGGGCGAGGCCCTGTTGGCGCTCGCCCAGCCGGCTCGTGGACTCGCCTGCCTCCAAGAGGCCCATGCGATCTTCACACGGCTCGGTGTGCCTGAGGCCTCCCCCGTGGCGGACCTCATCTCCCAGCAGCACACCGAGCCCTTCTCTCCCCCCGCGCCGTAAGGCTTCCGCTCCCCCACGGACAACCTCCCCCGTTCCGCGCGTCGGCGCCCCCGCAGCCCCCCGGCTGCGGGAGCGCCCTCAACGCTTCCCCGGCGCTGGACTCCACTGTGCACCGCGCCGATTGACGTTCGATAAACGTCCGATAGTCAGCCCGCGGATGGACAAAACCGCAGGTCATCGACCTTCCTCGGGCGCATCGTCCGGCGTGCGGGGCCGCGCGCACAACCCCGTCCGCACCCTCGTGCTTCCGCAACCCGGGCCACAACGGCCCAAGCACGGCGAGTTGGCCGGAAACGGACCCCATGGCGCAGTGATCACGCATATTCTCAGATGCCAGTACGCACACGAGTGTCGGCCGGAAACGCGTCGGGGTGCAGTCCGTCCGTGTGGTGCGGAGAGCGTGACGTACCGCCACCGGCAGCGGCCCCCGGGGCCGCGGAGGAGCCACCGGAGGCCACGGGTGGAAGGGTGCCTCGCAACGTGACGACCGGACAGATATCCGACCCGTTCCCCGTCGGCGAGGACGCCGGCGACGACGAGCCCGAGGTACGGCGGCGGCGGGCGGCCCGGGCGCTGCAGGCGGTCGCCTTCGACACCATCGGCGCCGGGTACGGCGAGGCCTTCCCGGCCAAGGACGGCCAGCTGGCCTGCGGCCGGCGGCTGCTCGCCGAACTCGAACCGGGTGCCCGGGTCCTGGACGTCGGCTGCGGCACCGGTGACCCGACCGTCCGCCAGCTGGCCGCGGCCGGTCTGCGGGTGACCGGCGCGGACCTCTCCGACGGGATGCTCACGCTGGCCCGGCGGACCGTCTTCCCGGGCGGGTTTGCGCCAGTGTTCCATCGGATCGACCTGTACGATCTGGCCACCGAGCGGGCGGACCGGGTCTGGAACGCCCCCGACCTGGGGTCGGAGGGCCGGGGCCGCTTCGCCGCGATCACCGCGTTCTTCTCGCTGATCCTGCTGCCGCAGGACGAGATCCCGACCGTGCTGGGGCAGCTGCGCGAACTCCTGCGGCCGGCCGGACTGCTGGCGCTCGGTATGGTCGAGGCGGACCTGGATCACGTTCCGCTTCCGTTCCTTGGCAGAGAGCTGCGGATCAGTGGGTATCTGAGGGAGGATCTGGAGCGGGTTCTGGTCTCGGCCGGCTTCGCCGTCGAGGAGTGCTCGGGGCATCCGTACGCACCGGCCAGTACCTCGCTGCCGCCGGAGGAACAGCTGTTCCTGTGCTGTCGACGCGTCGGCTGATCGAACCGGGACAGGACCGGCCGCACCCGTGGCCGACGCAACAGAACAGCTCACCGACCACACCGAATCCAGGACAGGCAGCCGTGCGCGACCAGCTCAAGACCGAGGCGGAGCAGCCGCCCGCCGTCCCGGGCCAGCGCCGCCAGGTCCCGGCCGCGACAGCGGGCCCGACACCGCCGGCCCCGGGCCTGACGGCGGCCCCGGTCCCGGCCCTGGCAGCGGCCCCGGCCGCCGCGCGACGGACGGGCGCACGACCGGAGCGCACCGAGATGGCGGACCGCCTGGCGTACCTCGACTCGGCGACCCGGCGGATCAACAGCGCCCTCGACCTCGCCGCGACGCTGCGCAACATCGGCCGGGTGCTGGTCCCGACGCTCGCCGACGCCGCCGTCATCCACCTGCGCGACCCGCTGCCCAACGTCGAACGCGAGCCCGGGTTCCCGGAGGAGCTGCGGATACACCACAGCACCGGCACCCGGATCGGCCGCCGCGGCCGCCCGAGCGGCATGGACGACCGGCGCCGCTCCCGCTACGGCGCCCGCTCGACCGCCGACGGCGGCCCGGCCACCCCGGTGACCCGCGGCGGGGCGCTCGCCCACGCCCTGCTGAGCCGCCGCCCCGCCGACCCCGCCGTCCTCGGCACCCCCTCCGCCGAGCGCGCCGAGACGCTGCTGCGCGAGCTGTACGGCACCCGCGGGGTGGCCCGGCTGGCCGCCGGCACCTCCGTCCTCGCCCTGCCGCTGCGCGGCCGCAAGGCCGTGCTCGGGCTGCTGATACTGATCCGCCGCCCTCCCGAACGCACCGGCCGCCCGGTCTTCGACGCCGCGGACACCGCCACCGCGGCGCACCTCGCCACCCAGGCCGGGCTGGCCGTGGACACCGCGCTGCGCTACGCCCGCGAGTGGGAGATCGCCAACGAGCTCCAGCGCAGCATGCTGCCGCTGCGCCTGCCGCAGTCGCACGGCGTCCGGATCGCCCAGCGCTACCTGCCCGGTGAGCGCGGCGCGCAGGTCGGCGGGGACTGGTACGACGCCGTCCCGCTGCCCGGCAACCGGGTCGCCCTGATCGTCGGCGACGTGATGGGCCACTCGCTCACCTCGGCCGCCATCATGGGCCAGCTGCGCACCAGCGCCCAGACCCTGGCCGCCCTCGACCTGCCGCCGCACGAGGTGCTCTACCACCTGGACGAGCAGGCCCAGCGGCTCGGCCGCGAACAGCACCTGGCCACCTGCGTCTACGCGGTGTACGACCCGATCGCCAACCGGGTGGTGATGGCCAACGCCGGGCACGTCCCGCCGGTGCTGGTCCGCCCGGACGGCACCGCCGAGCTGGTCGAGCTGGACTCCGGGGCGCCGATCGGCGTCGGCGGGGTGGACTTCAACTCCGTCGAACTGCCCGCGCCGCCCGGCTCGGCGCTGCTGCTGTTCACCGACGGCCTGGTGGAGACCCGCACCCGCCCGATCAGCGACGGCCTGGAGGTGCTGCGCGCCCGGATCGCCGCCGCCCGCTGGCAGTCCCCCGAGCAGCTGTGCCAGGAGGCGCTGCGGATCCTGCCGCCCGGCGACCGGGGCGACGACATCGCGCTGCTCGGCGCCTGCTTCGACGGCATCCCGGCCGGGGACGTCGCGCACTGGTACCTCCAGCCGCGCAACGAGACGCCGGGCCGGGCCCGCCGGCTGGCCGCGCACACGCTGCGCCGCTGGGGGCTGGACGAGCTCAGCGAGGCGACCGAGCTGATGGTCAGCGAGCTGGTGACCAACGCCGTCCAGCACGCGACCCGGCCGGTCACCCTGAGCCTGGTGCGCACCACCCGGCTGCGCTGCGAGGTCGGCGACGACAGCCCGCTGCTGCCGCGCCCGCGCCGCACCGGGCCGGAGGACGAACGCGGGCGCGGGCTGCAGATAGTCGCCCGGTGCGCGGACCGCTGGGGCGCGACCAGGCTGGGCACCGGCAAGGTGGTCTGGTTCGAGCAGCGGCTGCCCGTCCAGACCTGACGGCGCCCGGCGGGAACGGGTCCCGCCGGACGCCCGGACTGCCCCCGGGCCTCAGACCCGGGCGGGCTCCCGCGCCGGCCCCTTCTCCAGCTCGGCGATCAGCTGCTCGCCCTCCATGTCGACCTTCGGCACGACCTTCTCCAGCCGCTTCGGGAACCACCAGGCGGCCCGGCCGAACAGCGCCATCGCGGCCGGCACCAGCGCCATCCGCACCACGAAGGCGTCCACCAGCACGCCCACCGCGAGGGCGAAGCCGATCGGCTGGACGATCGGGTCGTGGCCGAAGACGAACGAGCCGAACACCGCCACCATGATCAGCGCGGCCGCCGTGACCACCCGGGCCCCGTTCTTCACCCCGCCGACGACCGCCTCGCGCGGCGCCGCCCCGTGCACGTGCTGCTCCTTCATCCCGGAGACCAGGAACAGCTCGTAGTCCATCGCCAGCCCGAACAGCACGCCGATCAGCAGGATCGGCACGAAGCTCACCACCGGCCCGACCTTGGGCACGTCGATCAGCCCGTCCAGCCAGCCCCACTGGTAGACCGCGACCACCGCGCCGAGCGAGGCGGTGATGCTGAGCAGGAAGCCGGCCACCGCCTTGAGCGGGACGAGCACCGAGCGGAACGCCAGCGCCAGCAGCACCAGCGCGATCCCGACGATCACCGCGAGGAACGGCGGCAGCGCCTGGCCGAGCTTGGTGGAGACGTCGATGTTGGCGGCCGTGGTGCCGGTGACGGCGATGTCCGCGCCGGTCGCCGCCCTGAGCTCCGCCTTCTGGCCGCGGATCTCGTTGACCAGCGCCTTGGTGTCCTCGTGGTCCGGGCCGGTCCGCGGGATGACGGTCACCAGCGCGGTGCCGCTCGCCTGGTCGACGGTCGGCGGCAGCAGCGTCGCCACGCCGTCGAGGGTCTGGAGCTTCGCGGCCACGCCCTGCACCGCCTGCTCGGGCCGCGGCGCGCCGTGGGCGTCCACCACGACCACCAGCGGCGCGTTGAAGCCCGGCCCGAAGGCCTCGCCCACCAGGTCGTACGCCTTGCGCGCGTCCGTCCCGGCGGCCTGCGAACCGCCGCTCGGCAGGCCGAGGTTCAGGCTCGCGGCGGGCACCGCCAGGGCGCCCAGTCCGGCCAGCCCGACCAGCAGGACGGGCAGCGGGCGGCGGACCACGAAGCGGCCCCAGCGCTCGCCCAGGGTGGTGCGGCCGCTGGTGGTCAGGGCCCGCTTCCAGACCGGCAGCCGGTCGATGGCCCGGCCGGTGAAGCCCAGCACGGCGGGCAGCAGCGTGATCGCGACCAGGACGGCCACCACGACGGCCGCGGAGGCGGCCAGGCCCATCACGGTGAGGAAGGGGACGCCCGCGACGGAGAGCCCGGCGAGCGCGACGACCACGGTCAGACCGGCGAAGACGACGGCGCTGCCGGCGGTCGCGGTGGCCCGGGCGGCGGACTCCTCCGGCGCCAGGCCCTCGTCCAGGTGGCGGCGGTACCGGAAGAGGATGAACAGCGCGTAGTCGATGCCGACCGCGAGGCCGACCATCAGGGCCAGCACCGGCGCGGTGGTGATGATCTCGAAGGAGCCGGTGAGCGCCAGCAGGCCGGCCATCGTCACGCCGACGCCGACCAGCGCGGTCAGCAGCGGCAGCCCGGCGGCGACCAGCGTGCCGAGGGTGACCACCAGGACCACTCCGGCCACCACCAGGCCGATCGCCTCGCTGGCGCCCTCGATCTGGGCCATGGTGTTGTAGGCGTCGCCGCCGAAGGCCACTTCGAGCCCGGCCGCGCGGGCCGGCTCGGCGGCGGCCTTCACGGCCTCGCGCTGCCCGTCGGTGACGTCGGCGAGCTTGTGGTCGAAGGAGACCAGGGCGATCGCGACCTTCCCGTCCGGCGAGAGCGCGCCGGTGGCGTACGGGTCGGGCACCGCGGACACGCCCGGCACCTGGGCCATCCGGGCGACGGCCTCGCCGACCGCCCGGCCCGCCTCGGGCGTCTCGATGCCGCCGGGGGCGCCGGCGGCGAAGACGACCTGCGCGGAGCCGTGGCCCTGCGCCGGGAAGGTGTCCTTGATCCGGTCCAGGGTGGCCTGCGCCTCGGTGCCCGGGACCTTGAACTCGTCGGTGGTCTTGCCGGCGAAGGCGCCCGCGGCCCCGCCGACGGCGATGAGCAGGGCGATCCAGACGGCGACGACGGCCCGCCGTCGCCGGAAGCAGAAGCGGCCCAGTCGGTACAGGTACGTGGCCATCGGCGGTCCCTCGGGTCGGTCAGGGCAGGTCGCGTCCCACCGTAGACCGAACTTTGTCGGGTGACAAAGTTGGCCGACAAGATCGTGCGACACAGTTGCCCGACCATGGCGCTACCCTGGCGGGATGGCACACGTCCCCGCCTCCGAACGCCGACCGCAACTGGTCCAGGCCGCCATCGACCTGATGACCAGGGAGGGGATCGCGGCCGGCAGCACCCGCGCGATCGCGGCCGAGCTGGGCGTGGCGCAGGCGACGGTGCACTACACCTTCGGCACCAAGAAGGACCTCTACCGGGCGATCGTCGAGCGGCTGACCTCCGACTTCGTCGGCGAGGTGCGCGCCGCCTCCCCGGGCGACGGCGCGTTCGGCGAGCAGGTCCGCACCCTGGTGCAGGCGCTCTGGGAGGCCGCCACCGGCGAGCACGGGCACTGCGTGCTGCTGAGCGAGTTCGGGGCGCTGGCGCTGCGCGACCCGGACATGCGGGAGATCATGCTGGAGATGCAGCACGACATCGAGGGCACCGCCGTCGAGATGCTCGACGCCCTCGCGGCCGCCCACGGCCTGACCCTGGCACTGCCCGCCCGCCGGATCGCCGTCCACTTCCTCGGCGGCTTCGACGGCCTGACGGCCCGCCACCTGACCCTGCGCAACCCCGGCGACCGGCCCGACCCGGACACCCTGGAGGCGCTGGAGCTGCTGGTCGCCACGACGGTCGGGCTCTGCCTGGGCACCCCGGCCGCCCGCCCCGAGCCGGGCTGGCACGGGGACCGGGACGGGCTCTGAGCCGGGACTGGCCCTAGGGCCTGTGTGATGTTGTGATCAATCTTCGGGTTCTGCCCCGCTCCGGGGCAGAACCCGGTAGGAC
>NZ_JBHVEU010000207.1:0-15313 GCF_042802075.1 Kitasatospora sp. NPDC057518 | reverse complement strand
GCCTGCCACAGGCCCAGGGCCGATCACAACTGGTCCTGGTCGGCGGCTACGCCGGGTCCGGGAAAACGTTGCAAGCCCTCCAGGGCTGATCACGACCAGGCCGGGGCTCTGCGTGCAGGATGCCGTTTCCGGTTGCAAGCCCTCCAGGGCTGATCACGACGGCCCACGGCGCCGGCCCCGAGATCCGCGGGCACCGGTTGCAAGCCCTCCAGGGCTGATCACGACCCGAGTTGCCGCCCTTGGTGTACACGGTGTCCCCGTGTTGCAAGCCCTCCAGGGCTGATCACGACCGCCGAGGAAGCGGAAGCCAAGTGGGGCCCGAAGGTGTTGCAAGCCCTCCAGGGCTGATCACGACCAGCCGCATGACCAGTGCCTACCAGCAGCAACTCGTGTTGCAAGCCCTCCAGGGCTGATCACGACCGCTGACCGCTCCGAACGAACCCGTCGGGCCCACGTTGCAAGCCCTCCAGGGCTGATCACGACCCCCTTTCTCAGCCGGTGGAGCGGGTCATCGTCCACTGTTGCAAGCCCTCCAGGGCTGATCACGACGGCGGCTGCCTGAGCGGCCTTCAAGCCAGGCTTTACGGTTGCAAGCCCTCCAGGGCTGATCACGACCGCGGAGCGGGCCCGCCAGGAGGCGGACCGGCTGCGGTTGCAAGCCCTCCAGGGCTGATCACGACGGGGTAGTCCTCCTCGGGGCCGGTGCGGTCGGCCGCGTTGCAAGCCCTCCAGGGCTGATCACGACCCGAGGGTAAAGCCCAAGGTCAGCGCACCTACGGGCGTCGCCGTAGGCGACGGAAGCGCGGCGACCGGTCGGTACTGCAGCGGCACTGGTCACAGGATCTCGCCCGGCCCGCCGAGGGTGGCGCCGAGTGTTGCCCTCTCGATCATGTCCGGGGAGCGGGCGGTGTAGGTGACGATGCTGTCGTAGCTGGGGTCGATCACGCTATTGAGGGTGTGGGTGAGGGCGCGGTACTGGGCGGCGGTGAGTTCGCCGTGGAAGACGCTGCGCTGGGTCCAGTGGAGGTACTTGCGGCAGGTTTTCAATACTTTCGGGTTGCGTTCGGCTGCGGTGTCGTAGACCAGGATGACGAACATCGGCGGCTACCACCAGGGCCGGAAGGGCTTGTACGGCGTGCCTTCCAGACACAGCCGGACGAGCTTGAGTGCTTCGAGGTGGATGAGCTCCTCGTAGCTGACCTTCCGCTTCAGCGTCCGGTGGTGCACCGTCGTCGCGAGTTCCTCCCGAACCAGGGCGGCGATCTTCTTGCGGCCGTCCGCGCTGAGTGCGGCGCGGCCGACTTCCGTCTCGAAGTCGCTGGGTTTGAGGTGCTTCTGGCCGGCGGCCCGTCGCAGTAGCCGTTCGGCGAGCAGGGGTTTGAAGGGTTCGGCGAGGTCGAGGGCGAGGGTGTTGCGGCGGCGGTCGGTGTCGCTGTGCAGGAAGCCGATGGCGGGGTGGAGCGGGGTGCTGCGCAGGGCGGTGAGGACGCGGGCGTAGGTGAGGGCGTTGAGGTAGCTGATGAAGGCGTTGCCGGCGTTGGTGGGTGGTCGGCGGGTTCGGCCGTTGAGGCGGAGCCAGGCGGGGAGGCGGGTGTCGAGGACGGCCCAGGCGGTGCGGCGGAAGTTGCCTTCCTGGCCCATGAGTTCGTCGGTGTCGTGGCAGTCGGGCAGGGCGGTGCGCAGGGTTTCGAGTGCCGGGTCGAGGAGGTCGGTGTCGAGGGCCCAGCGGAGGTTCTCGGCGGTGGCGAGGAGGAGTCCGCGCGCGACCGGGAGGCGTTGCGCGGGGTCGCCGGTGATCTCGACCTGTCGGCGGAGGACGGTGGCGGAGGACATGGCCTCGGCGGGCGCGAAGTGTCCGGCGTAGTTGCCGTAGTGGTCGAGGATGTGGACGGTGACGCCGTGGCGGCTGAGGAGGGACATCACGGAGGTGTTGAGGTCGACGTGCTCGAAGGCGACGAGGTCGCGGATGTCCGTGATGGGGATGCGGACGGGGCTGCCGTCGGCACGCTCGATGCGGATGCTGTCGTCCTCGCGGCGGATGCGGCAGGGTCCGGTGAGCCAGTAGGTACGGCCGACGGCGGGCATCAGTCTCCCCAGCAGTAGTCGAGGTAGGAGCAGCCGCGGCAGGCGGCGCGGGTCCGGCGGTCGGGGGGTTCGGCCGAGGCGATGACGGCGCGGGCCTCGTCCTCGGCGGTCTCGGCCGCTTCCCGCGCCTCTTCGTTCCAGGGGACATCGGTGGTGCGGCGGATGAGGGGGTAGTGGACGGTGCCGCCGCGCACGTTGACGCCTCGGCGCTCCAACAGCAGGCAGTAGTGCCGGACTTGGGCGTCGTGGGCGGGCGAGGGGCTGCGGGAGGACTTGGTCTCGTGGATGACGGCCCCGGCGGTGACCCAGTCGATGCGGGCTTCGCCGAGGTCGACGTCCCGCCGTCGCGTGAACGTGGTCTCGCTCACGACCTCCCCGAAGGCGACGAGGTCGCTGCCGCCTTCGGGCCGGTAACCGCGCATGTAGAGCCAGAGTTGGCGCGGGCAGTGGCGCAGGTACTTGATGTGGACGCCGCCGAGGCCCTGGTCGTCGCCGAGTGGACTCGCAGGGATGGGTTTCACAGGATCGTCTCCGTTTCGGCGGGCGGGCGGAGGCCCAGGACGGGGTCGTACTCGCCCTTGACGAGATGGACGCCTAGCGACCGGTCGAACGCGTGGCTGTAGGTCTTCAACTGCCCGTAGCCCAGCGGGATGAGCAGTCCGGCGGCGAGGAGCGGGTCCGCCTTCCTGCCGACCGCGAGTCGGCGGTACTCCTCGGTGTCCTCCTCCAGGAGCACCTCCACGGTGTCGAAGCGTTCGCCGAGGGACTTCGCGTACTCGGTGCGGTCGTGGAAGGGGTCGGCGAAGGTGAGGAACTCGGCGGTGAACCCGTCGCGGGCCTCCCGAGCCCTCTCAGCCCACTTGTGGCCCCAGTCGGTGTCGTAGGCGAGGGCGAGGAGGCGGTCGATGTCCTGTTCGCTGAGGTCGGTGGCGCCTTCCACCGCCAGGGTGGTGAGCGCCGACCAGGCGGCCTCCACCGCGCCCTGGTCGTACGGGCGGTGGCCGTCCGTCCGGTGGACCCGGAACTCGACCGCCCCGTCCGGGTGGAGGCCCCGACGGTTGACGCGTCCGGCGCGCTGGGCGACGGCCTCGATGGGGGCGTTCTCCACCGCGCCCCGGTCGAAGTCGAGTTGCAGCGAGACCTCCACCGTCTGCGTGGCCACGACCAGACCGCCTCGACGCGGCGCGTCGTCGGACCGGCGCTCGCGGTGGCGTTTCAGGAGTCGGCGTTCGATCTCGTCGCGGTCCTTGTTCTTGAAGCGCGAGTGGAGGAGCAGCGCGGCGTCCGGGTCGTCGGGGTGCTGCTCGCGGGCGTGGTCGGCGAGGGCGGCGAAGAGGGCCTGCCCCGCAGCAACCCTGTTGACGACCGCCAGCACGCTGTGCCCCTCGTCGATCCACCCTTCCAGCCGCGCGATGCTCTCCGGGTCCGTCAGCGCGAGCTCGTCGACGACCAGTCGGTGCCGCACCGGCGCCGTCCCGGGCTCGGCCCGGTGGCAGGTGACGGGCTGGTGCAGGCTCTCGTCGACGATGGTCAGCAGCGGCGGGGCGAGAGTCGCGGACAACACGGCGATCCTGCTGCCGAGTTGTTCCCACAGCCGCATCGCGGCGCAGAGCCGGCCGAAGGTCTCGGGGTCGTAGGCGTGGAGTTCGTCCAGGACGAACAGGGAGTTGGCCTGTTCGAGGAGGACGGAGGAATGGGTGGGCCCGGCGATGGCGGCGGCGAGGAGTTGGTGGGGCGTGGCGACGCGCAGGCGTTGGGTGAACAGGCGCATGGCGTTGGCGCGGGCGCGGGCTTTGCGGGCGTCGTCCTTGGTGGGGCCGCTACAGCAGTCGTCCTCCGACGCCTCCGTGAGGAGGGTACGGGCGAGGGCGCCGTGGAGGAGGCCGATGTCGGGCTGCTTCTCCCCCGCGGCCGGGTGGAGGGTGTGCTGGAAGCGCCGTCGGGCGGCGTTGAGGGAGGCCCGGTAAGGCAGGGTCCATACCACCCTGGGCATGCCCGCCATCGTCGCCAACTGCCGGGCAGCCCAGGAGAGTCCGGCTTCGGTCTTGCCGCTGCCCGTGGGGGCGATGAGGACGAGGTGGCCCACGGTCGTACCGGCGTCGTGCTGGTGCCGGTGCGGCGGGTACGGGAGCCGCGCGAGGTAGTCGGTGGACAGCGGCATGTGGGTCTGGAGGTCCACGTGGGCGGAGCCTGCGTGGTCGGCCAGGGTGAGGGCGCCCTGGGCCAGGACGGCGAGCAGGCCCTGGTGGGCCTTCACCGGGAGCCTCCAGGCGGTGAGGACGTCCTGGAGGAGCAGGCGGGCCCGGTCGGCGAGCACCGGGTCGTTCGGCCCCGGTGGTGCGGGTTCGGTGCCGAGGGAGCCGGCCAGCCAGGCCAGGAGTTCCTGGTGCAGGCCGCGCGGGACCTGCGGCCGTCGGCCGTCCGGGCCGGGCACGTGGCCGAAGGCCTCGTCCCAGCGGGTCCGTTCGTTGTAGAGGCGGGACAGGGCGGGCTTGCCGCCGCCGAGGGAGGACGCCGCGTGGAGCGGCCGGTGGTGGCCGGCGACGAGCGTGGCGATCAGCAGGCGCTCCTCGCTGCCCCACCCCGCTGCCAGGGCCAGCAGGTCGACGTAGGCGAGGGAGAGGACCTCGTGGCGCTCGCCCCAGGGTTTGCCGCCGGGTTCGACCTGCCGTTGGAACAGTTCGGCGATCTTGCCCGCGTCGTGCAGCAGCGCCGCGACGCGTACGAGGCCCCAGAACTGCGGTTCGGTGGCGATGACGCCGGCGGCCCCGATGCGCGCCTCCAGCTGCGCGACCGCGTCGTGGACGGTGCGCAGGTGGGTGGTGAGGCGTTCGGGGTCTTCCCGGGGCAGCGACTTGGCCCGCAGGTCGGTGAGGGCGCGCCTTCGTGGTGGGGCCAAGGGTGGGGTCAGGGGGTCAGCAGCCATACGGCCTGGGTGTCCTCGTTACTGGTGGGTGCTTCTCGGTAGGCGCCGCGGACCGGTGCCGCCCCGGCGGGTTCGTCGCACCACAGGTACGGCGACCAGCGGGTGGTGAGGCGGTCGGCGGAGACGGTGTCGGCGAGGCGGTGCTCGTGGGCGGAGGGCACGTCGTGGCCGTCGGCGGGGGCGAGGGCGTGGCCGACGACCGCCCGCTCGGCGGGTTCGAGGACGACGTGGGCCAGTCCGGTGAGGTGGACCAGGTCCTGGGAGCGGCCCAGGCGCAGGGCGTGACGAGGCCGGCGCAGCGCCCGGGCGAACCGGTCGCCGTCCGCTCCCGGTTCGGGCAGCCACAGGGTCAGGTGGACGTCGGCGAGGAAGGGCCGGTCCTTGGCCGTCGTGCCGCCCTTTCCGGCCCGGATGCGGCCGCCGGCGGACGGGTTGCTGCCGTCGGCGGCGATCGGATGGTAGGTCTCGGTGTCGGTACCGTGGCCTTCCGACCAGGCCGCCATGCCGAGGACGAAGGGTTCGGCGTACGCGCCGGTGGCGGCCGCCAGCAGCCCGCGGACGGTGGACGGCGGCGGCACCGGGAGAACGCGGGTGACACCGGGGAACAGCGGGTCCCGGAAGGAGGCCACGGGCGCGTGGAACGTCGCACGCAGGGCCCGTACCGGCCCGCCCGGTGGCGCCGGGGTCATCGCGGCTCCGGGTCGTCGAACCAGCCGTCCAGCTCGCCCGCGCGCAGTTCCTCCGCCAGCTTGAGCAGAACAGTCCGGGGGTGGTCGACGACGATGGTGCCCTCGGCCAGCTGCCGCTCGCACTGCTTCTCGAAGTCCTCGCGCGCCTGGTCGCGGAAGCCGGGCCGCCAACCGATCCGTACCGGCCCCTCCCACTCCCCCGCCCACGCTTCGAGCTCCTGGACCAGGACGTCCCCGCGCACCCGCACCCCCGTGTCGGGGTCGCTGTCGATCACGTGGCCCAGCGGGTTGATGCCGCCCTTGAAGGGGACCAGGACGATCAGCGCGGGCACCCGGTCGCCGTAGTGCAGGGCCTGCTTCGCCCCGCCGCTCAGGTGCGCGATCGCCTCGGGCAGCAGCGCGGCCCGGCGGCGGCGCTCCTCCAGCGGCAGCCGTACAGCCGGCTGGTCGCGGAACGATCCGGTGGTGGCGCCGAGCGCGGCGGCCTCCGCCACCTGGAGGGCCTGCTCCTGGGTGAGGTAGTTGGGCCGACCCACCCCGTCCGCCCCGGGCAGCGTGAACGTGCCGATCCTCGGAAGGTCGAGCAGGAAGGGCGCGGCGAGGTCGGCGGTGTAGAACTCGTGGCCGTGCAGGACGGGTTCGGTCACCCCCCGGGACATGACGCCGAAGTCCTCGGTCGGGTAGGCGGGTTCGACGGACATCAGGGTGCCGAGCATGAACGGGCTGTCGCGCAGGGTGGTCGCCGCGTCGTCCTTCCTCGAACCCGCCCGCATGTAGCCGAACAGGTCGTCGTCCGGGTAACGAACTGGATCCGCCTGGGTGTTGGCCTTCTGCGCCTTACCCTGCGCCTTGCCGACCCGGGTGACGGGGGACGGTACCGAGCCGCGCTCGACCATGGTCTCCCGGATCCAGCGACGCGCCGCCTGCGCGGACACGTACGGGTACTTGCGGCCCCTGATCCGCGCGAACTTGACGCGGGACACGGTCTCCTCGCTCCGCCCGTTGTTGGGTGCCCCGGCCTGCACGGAGAGCACCATCATCCCTGCCAGGTAAGCCATCTACGCCTGCTCCATCTCGTATGCGTCGTACTCGTCCTCGGCGCCCACGCCGAACGCCGGTTGCTCCGCCAGCTCCTCGATCTCGCGTTCCTGCTGCGGGTCGGGCTCCTTGCCGCTGATCGCGACCCCTCGGCGCTGGAGCATCACCGACACCAGCGCGAACAGGAGCATCCGCTGCTCCCAGGCGCGCGACTGGCGCCCGATCAGCGGCTTCCACAGCTCGGGGCCCGCCAACGGCGTCTTGTTCCCGTCCAGTTGCAGACGCGTGTAGGCCTTCACCATGAGCGCGCCGAGCTGGTAGTCGTTGAGCGCGGCCCTGCGGTACTCGGCCAGGCGCCCGCGCGAGCCGTCCTGGGCGATCCAGTCGGCGATCAGCGTCGCCACCGGTTCAAGATCCGTTTCCATTCCGAAGACCTCCTCGGCGTAGGTGAAGGCAAGCCGGACCAGGGCCTCGCGGTCGTCGACGCTCCACGCGCCGTCTGGATCCGCGAGGAGGCGGTGCACCTGCCCGAGCAGCGGGCGACTCCGCCCGTCCTCCGCCTCGAACAGCAGCCGCGCCGCCTCGCTCGCGCCGCTCCTCCCGGCGTCCGGCCGGGCCAGGACACGACGCAGCAGGTGCCAGCCACGGCGCAGCGGTGCGTTGCCGTCGACGGTGGCGAGGAAGGCCGGGACGGCGCGCCGGGTGCGGGTCACGCGCAACCAGGGCTCCTGGTTGTCGTTCTTGAAGCTCCACAGGGTGGTCGCGCACAGGCCGTCGGTGGCGTCCCGCAGCGCGGCGAGGACGACGAGCTCGGGCCTGGCCCCGGCGGGCATCCCACTGAAACCGGCCTGCATGACGCGACGGGCACGCCGTACGTTACGGCGGGCGAACTCCCTTTCGGTATCCTGCTCTTGGCAGGACAAGACGGTGGCCGAACCGGCCGTCACCCAGGCGCCGTAGGGCAGCGTCCACATCGCGATCCGGCACCCCCGGCAGACCGGCCAGCCGGGGACTCCGGGCGGCAGGGTGTTCAGGGCCTTGCTGGTGTCGTACAGGGGGAGGTTCGACTTCGCCCAGACCACCACCGTACCGGCGCCGCAGAACGTGCACGGCCGCACCGGCCCGGACTGCGGGGCGTCCGGGGCGAAGAGCCTTTCGATGTCCGGCCTCAGCACGTTCGGGTCGGAGGGCCGCTTGCTGTGTGTGGCCTTCGAGTTCGGGTACAGCGCGAACAGGACCTTCCACCAGTCGTAGCGGCCGCCGCTGTCCTTGGGTGCCGTCGCGGCCGCCAGCACGTCCGCCACCAGGGTGGACGCCATGGCGTCGAGGTCTGCGGCGCTCACCCGGCCCGGGCCGTCGCGCTCGGCGATAACGGCCACGGCCCAGGCACCCGCCCGCTGCAAGGGATGACCGGACGCGACGAGGGCCGTCACCGTACCCACCCGAAGCCCTGGATCGTGTCCAAGCCCAGCCCCCAGGAACGGATCGCGTTCACGAACCGACCGTCAGCCTCCATCGCCACCCGCACCCGCGCCCCGATCCGCGGCGCCCCACGAACCGTGAACCGCCGCCGGGGGCCCGCCTCCAGCACCCGCAGACCGTGCGGGGCCGGCAGGCCCAACACGTCCGCCTTGTGCGCCAGGTTGTGCTGGAGGCGGTCCAGGTAGTGCTCGTCGCCCGGGAGCAGGTTCCAGCTCTCGTGCTTGAGCACGACCGGCGTCATCGTCTCCAGTTCCACCGGCCCCTCCCCCGCCGGCAGCAGCGCATCCATGTCCACCGCGACCCCGCGCACCCGCAACCGCGTTGCGCCCCACACCAGTTCATCGGCCGCGGCCAGCGCGCGCACCAACACCGAAGCGATCTCCGGCACCGGCGACCCGAACCACACCGAACCGTCCCGCGACGTGGAGTACACGCCCCGCTTTCGCGGCGCCCCCAGAAACAGCGGCCCGGCCACCCCCACCGGCTTCAGCGGCTTCCCCCGCCACCCGCCGTCGTGCAGGGCCTGTGCCAGGGCCTCGTCCTGCCCACTGAGCAACCCGTACACCACACCCCGCGCCGCCCCGTGCACGTCCTCCCACCGCACACTCGACGCATCCGGTGTCACATCGACCCTCACCCGCACCAGACTCTCCCGACCCGCGTGCCGCAACCCGAACACGCCGCAAGCTAGTCGGGCGTGAACGATCGACACCGCATTCCTCACGATTTGGAGCAATAGCCAGTCATATGTGCTAGAGGCCCCGGCGTCACCGCCGCCAGCCTCACGACGGGAACAGCGTCCACCCTCAGAGGCAGCAGACCCAAAACGCCCTGACCTGCGACGATGCACTACCGCCGAGTCGCCGCAACGGCTTCGCCGCACGCCAACCGCGCACGTCGCTGGGCCTGGTGCTTTACCCTCGGGTCGTAATCAGCCCTGGAGGGCTTGCAACGCCGTGGTGGGGTCCGCCTTGAGGCCGTCCGGGGTGGTCGTAATCAGCCCTGGAGGGCTTGCAACACCGGAGGTCCTGATGGCCAAGAAGATCAGCAAGAAGTCGTAATCAGCCCTGGAGGGCTTGCAACCCGCCGGCTACGACTGGACGACCCGCCTCACCCCCGGTCGTAATCAGCCCTGGAGGGCTTGCAACGCTACAAGGCCTCCGCCTGGGGCGGCCAGCTGTCCCGTCGTAATCAGCCCTGGAGGGCTTGCAACTTGTAGGCGGCCATGCTCCACGCCCGGGTCTCCCGCGTCGTAATCAGCCCTGGAGGGCTTGCAACGGGATCAAGGAGGCGAGGCCCCGGGACAGAGGCTGGGCGTCATAACCAGCCCTGGAGGGCTCGCAACACGGTGTGGGTAATGCGGTCGGCGCCGAGCTTCATGTAGTGATCAGCCCTGGAGGGCACGCAACGGGGCGAACGGGCTCACGAGGCTCTCCCGATAGGGGCGGTGATCGTTGCTGAGCTCCGACGAAGGCCGCTAGCCTTGGCGGGCCGACGCTAGTTCGGTGCCGTCGTGGCGCCGGTCAGGTTCGTTCTCATCAGCCCTGGAGGGCTTGCAATGAGCGCGCCATAGAGTTGGTCGAGAGGCTGGCGGCGGTGAAGTCCTCGGGCGGAAACCGCCGCTGGCCAACACGCTCATCCGAACCAGTCCCGGCAGCTCCGCGACCAACGCTCAGGGTCGACGTAATCACCCATGAGCGGTGCCACTCCACTCCGGGTGCCGCTGCTCCCGAACTTGCTCGCAGGTTGATTTCATCGGAGCGAGTTATTTAGTTCGTCGATGAGCTCACCGGCATCGCGAGGGCTCATCTATCAAGAGAGGCGTCCCACGATCGGGTGACATCAGCCCCGGGCAGGACTGCTCCCAAACCACACTCATCATCCGATATTTAGCCTCTCACCTGCGGCTTTATCAACTGTCGGATGCGGTAGCCAAGTCCAGCGGCCAGCGGGCCTCGGGCCGATCTATGAACAGCCAACCGATACTGGTGCTGCCTTGAGCGCGAAGACCCCAGCACCACGCGCGGCTTGTCGCCAAGGCCTCTGTCCCGTGGGGGGGATGACCAGGTGAACGTCTCGGACTCCGTTCTCGTGCTCGTCGACGCGCTGCTGGCCGCCGTCGTGCCGGGCGCTGCGGTTGCCCGCGTAGCGCCATCCGCAGCGATGCGTCCGGGTTGGCACCGCGAGCGGCGCGTTCAGGGACCGCAACCCCTCACCCCGCTGTGCGCCCGCCGGCGGCGGCTGGAAGCCCGAATAGATCCTCCGCCAGCTGCCGCGTGCGTCCTGAGGTCGGGGACCGAGGGTGCGCCGGAGCCGCTGGCCATCGCCTGTGGAGTCGCCCGGCTCCGGGTGCCTCTGGTTCCCCGGGCTCCCGGGAGGGCCGACGCGGCCGGTCGTTCCGGGGTGGGCGCCCACAGGCTGGGTGTCGGCCCGGCCGCGTGATCTACACCCCTCCAGCTTGTCGATTCACTGGAGGATGGAAGTGCGGTTCATGGAGTTGCTGTGGCAGGACGAAGCTGCGGTCAAGGTCGCGGGAGTAGTCCTGAGCATCGTGTTGGAGTGGTCCCTTCAGTTCATCAAGGGCCGCGCCAGGCGGCGGGCGGATCTGCCGCCCGGCACAGCGGTGGAGCCGTCCGTACGGCGTCCGCGCCGTACCCGGCGGTCGTCGCGTCGGGTGGCCGAGTTGAAGCGGTCGAGGGCTCGGTTCGCCCGTGCCCCGAAGCCGCGTCCGGAGGGGGTGGCCGGAGCAGTGCACGGCAGCGCCGGCCCGGGCAGCGCCGCCGTCCCGGCAGGCGTGCCTCTTGACGGCGGGCACGATCGGTCGGAGTGCCCGGAACTGGATGCCGGGCGTTCCGTAGAGCCGGTTGCAACGCCGTAGCGGGCTGCCAGGGTACAGAGTGGCCTCCAGCCCGCCCACCGACGGGTTACACGGGAGTGTGCGCCGGCGGCTCCGGAGGATGCAACTCCCCTGCCGGGGCGACATACTGGACGTCCCCCTGGGAAACCCCGGGCGTGCGGCTTCGTTCGCACGCCCGCACCCTGCCTTCTCTGATGCACCGCCAGGGGTGATCGGCGGGTACCGGCCCCGGAGGTGCGGGCACAAGGGGACCAGGAGACTCCGTGGATCGTGCGGGCCCGTCCGTGGTTCCGTTTCGTCGTCGTCCATCGTGCCTGCGGTGCGGCGCTCCCGTGCGCACCGTGCGGGCCGGGCGCTTCCGCTCGGGCGGCCGGGCGTGCTGCTCGGGGTGCCCATGGCGTTGTGCTGCCAGCTCGCGGCGGCGGCTCCCGCCCACCCCGCGTCCCGAGGACGGCGGGCTCCCCGCCCTGGCCGACCAGCCCCACGGCCAGCAGGCGTACGGCAAGGCTGACATCTACCTCTTCAAGGTGCCCGAGGGCGTCACCTCGCTGAACCTGTACGCGCTCGGCCCGGGGGGCGGGGGCGCGCCCGGTGGCGGAGGTGGGGGTGGGGGCGGCGGAGGAAGCGGTAACTGGACCTTCCTCGGCAGCGCCACGGGCGGCGGCAGCGCCGGAGGGGCCGGTGGCGGCGGCGGGGGCGGCGGAGCGGCCCTGGCCTGCAACGCCGTGCCGGTGACCCCGGGCATGCGCCTCGTGGTCATCGTCGGCCGGGGCGGCGTCCCCGAAGGTCGGAGTGGCGGTGCAGGCGGTGGGGGCGGTGCGGCGGGCGCCACTCTGCGCCCGGCCGAACCCGGTGCTGCGGGGACGGCGGGGTCCGTCGGCGCGAGGCCCCGCAATGGCGGGGACACCTTCGTCCGCGTTCACAACGGTTCTGCGATCGCCGGATCCTCCGGGGCGGGGACGGAGGCGTGAGCGGCGGCGCGGGCCGGGGCGGTGGCGGCGGCACCGGCGGCAGCAGCGGCGGGGCAGGGGCGGGAACGGCGGCGCACCGCCGCCCGGCCCGGACGACCAGTCGGGTACCGGTGGCGGCAGCGCCGGGAGCACCACTGTGAGCACCGGCGGTGACGGGTACGTCCCGATCATCTGGTAGCCCGCCGCCAGGGCGTGTCCCGCCCGTTCCGTCCGCACACCCACTGCGCGGACGGGACGGGCGCGGTCGCGACGGGCCTGGTCGGCGGCGGTGCGGCCGTAGGACGGTGGCGACAACGCGGCCGGGACCGGGAAGGCCCTTGGCGCGTAAGGCGGTTATGGGCAGCGGAGCAGGGCGGGGCGGTCGCGGGTGCGGACGGCGGGGAGCCAGGCGGGGGTGTGGCCTGGGAGGCGGATGCGGTACCAGAGGGTGGAGGTGAGGTCTTCCTCGTTGATGACGGGGAGGCCGGTGGGGAGTTGGCAGTCGGCGTCGAGGGTGTCGTTGTGCCAGACGCGGACGGGGCCGACGTTGTCGGCGGTGTAGGGGCGCAGGGGGTCGACGGCGAGGCCGAGGCTGCACTGGGGGTCGTGGTCGGTGCGGTCCTGGCAGCCGCGTTCGGCGTTGAAGACGCGGACGTGGGCGGGCTGTCCGGGCGGCGGTTCCGGGTGCGGCCAGAGGGCGGTGGCGGTGACGGCGGCCGTGGCGCAGGAGGCGAGGGCCAGCAGGGCGGTGCTCGGACGGCGCGGGCGGCGCGGGCCCCGGTCGGCGCGGATGCGCGCGAGCAGGCTCTCCGCCGTGTGCGGGGCGCGGGCGGCGTGGGTGGGGGCGAGGCAGTCGGCGGCGAGGGCGCGCCAGAACGGGGGGACGGCGGCGGCCAGTCGCAGGGCGGCGCGGCCTTCCGCGTACTGTTGGGCGGCGGCGCTGCGGGCGGTGGGGGTGACGCCGGGGAAGGGGCGGCCGCCGGCGGCGAAGACCTCGTGGATGACGATGCCGAGCGCCCAGATATCCGCTGTGGTACGGACTTTGACGCCGTGTTCGCCGAGCGGTTCCGTCCAGCGTTCCGGCGGGAGGTAGTCGGGGGTGCCCATCGGGGAGCAGTGGCCGTGGGTGCCGGTGAGTTCGATGGCGAGGCCGAAGTCGGAGAGGCGGACCTCGCCGTCGGCGCCGATGAGGACGTTCTCCGGTTTGAGGTCGGTGTGGACCCAGCCGGAGCGGTGCAGGTGGGCCAGGCCTTCGCAGATGCCGGTGACGATCCGGGCGCCCTCGGCCTCGTCGACGCCGAGGGCGAGCAGGTCGCGCAGGGTGCAGCGGGCGCGTTCCATGACGAGGACGATCGCGCCGTCGAGGGTGGGCTGGTCGGGGGCGGCCAGGACGAGGGTGTCGAGCAGCCGGACCAGTCGGGGGTGCGGGGCGGTGCGGCCCAACTCGGTTTCGCGGCGGGCGGCTTCGGCGACCTGGCGGGCCTGGCGGGGGGCGAGTCCGGCGGTCGGCAGCACCTTGAGGGCGACCGTGCCGTCCGCGTCGTCCGCGCGGCCGGTCCCGCCGTCGGCCCGGCGGGCGGCGTAGACCGTCGCCCAGCCGCCCTCGCCGAGCAGCCCGGTGACGGTCCACTCGCCGACCCGGTGGCCGGCCGGCAGCAGTTCCTCGCCGTCCCCGGGGAAGTCCTGCTCGGGGACGGCCTCGCTGGGGACGCCCTCCCTCGGGACGACCTCCCCGGGAAGGGCCGGGTCTTGCGGCATCTCCGCCCCTCCCTACCGTCCGGTGCGGGCGGGTTCGGGGGCCGGCAGGAGCGCGAGGTGTTCCTCGCGGACGATGCCGAACTTCAGGGCGAGCCCCACCACGGCCTCGCGTTTGCCGCTGCGGCGGTCCGCGCGGTCGCCGTCGGGCAGGTCGATGCGGAGCTTCTCGTCGGCGAGGTAGTCGAGGTGCGAGCTGACGGCGCGGGCGGTGAGGCGGGCGCAGGCGGGGTGGCCGTGCAGCCGGGCGACCACCTGCGGGGTGGTGGGGACGGCGGCCGGGGAGCGGTCGCGCAGCCACGGTTCGCAGAGTGCGACCAGGACCAGGAAGTAGGTGGCGGTCTCGTCCAGCGAGTACGCCGTCATGGTGCGGCTCTCCCGGGAGCCACCGTGGGCGTCCGGGTCCAGGTAGACGTGGTCGGGCGCGAACACCTGGAAGGAGAGCGGGGTTTCCCGCCGGGAGGGCAGCACCACCCGGGAGAACTCGAAGGGGATCGGCGCGCCGATCCGCCGTGGCGGCACCCGCAGGTACTCTCCGGCGCCCTCCGGGTTCTCCACCAGGTAGGCGTGGGTGTTGCTGAGGTTGCTCAACTGCCAGTGGTCGTCGGTCGCGTGGATCTCACCGGCCAGTCGGGAGACCGTCTCGTCGCCGAGGCGCAGCTCCACGGGGGTTCGGGCGGAGCCCCGGCCGAAGCGGGCCCGTTCTCCCGGACCGAGCCGTAAGGTCACCGTGTCGTCGCCGTTCCCCTCCGGCAGGTGGACGACAATCCCGCTCACCGTTCCTCCGTCCCGCGCACCGCTCCCCCGTTTCGCGCGCCGGCTCTTGCCGGACGGACGAACGGTACCTCTTCGCGTACGACAATAAACCGGATGCCGCAGGCTACTTGACAAAACGGGAGCGGAGGGTACAGGCGTTCGGTCAGCGCATCGGCGCCCCCGAACGCACGGGTGCCCCCGAACGCACGGGTGCCACCGCACCCATCGGCGCCCCCGACCGCAGCGGCGCCACCGGCCGGTCGCCGAAGGCGGCCCACGGCCGCCAGCCGCCACCGGGCCGGTCCTGGACGCGGGTGCGCACCCGGCCGTCCTCGGCCACCGCGAAGACGTGCAGCCGCCCGGTGGAGTCGGCCGCGGCCGAGGGCGGCGCCGCGAGCACCAGGCCGGGCTCGCCGAAGTCCTCGCCGAGCACGTCCGTCGGTGCCCAGGCTCCGGCGGGCTCCGACTGCCAGCGGTGGGCGAGGCGTTCGCCGCCCGGGGAGAGGGTGAAGGCCTCCAGCCGGCCGTCCGAGCCGGCGATCACCGGCGGCGCGGCGGTGGACCAGCCGAGCAGCGGCTGCCAGGCGTCCCAGCCCCCGCTGGGCACCGACTGGCGGCGGTGGAAGGCGGCCGTGCCGGACGGGGCGATCGCGGTGACGTTCAGCCGCCCGGTGCCGTCGCGGGCCACCCGCGGCGCGGCCCCGGCGGGCGTCCCGAAGCGCTCCCAGGCGGACCAGGCGCCGCCGGGCGAGGTCTGCCAGCGGTGCAGCAGCGC
>NZ_JBHVEU010000206.1:0-15343 GCF_042802075.1 Kitasatospora sp. NPDC057518 | reverse complement strand
CCCCCACACAGCACAACCGCGGCCGGCCGGCCCCACCCGGCCGGCCGCACCCCCTCGCTTCCTGACGGTTCGTCATCTCACCATCCCCCACCCCTCAGGAGGGCGCTCATGCGCCGAACCCGCCGCCGTGTCGCGGCATCCCTGCTCTCCCTCGCGCTCGCGACCGCCGGCCTCGGAGCCGTCGGCCTCGGCACGGCCGCTCCCGCCACCGCCACCCCCACCCCCACCGCGATCGGCACCGGCCCCGGCCTCGGCAACGGCAACGCCCTGACCCCGCCGATGGGCTGGAACTCCTGGAACTCCCTCGGCACCGAGGTCACCCAGGAGCAGGTCGTCCAGACCATCGACTTCATGGCCGCCAACGGCCTGGTCGCGGCCGGCTACGACACCGTCACCATCGACGACGGCTGGTCGCTCTGGCACCGCGACGGCCAGAGCTCCGACCTGGTCCGCAACGCCGACGGCGGCCTCCAGCTGTACGACAACGCCGGCAACCCGGTCAGCGGCACCGACGGCACCGGCAACGACCCCACCTCCGGCCACCTGGTCCCGCGCCCCGACCACTTCCCCGAGCGGACCGTCGACGGCCACACCGTCAACGGCATCGCGTACCTCGCCCAGTACGCGCACAGCAAGGGCATGAAGTTCGGCCTCTACGCCACCGACACCTACCTCACCTGCCAGATGCACCCCGGCAGCCTCGGCCACGAGTCCACCGACGCCGCCGACTTCGTCTCCTGGGGCGTCGACTTCGTCAAGTACGACGACTGCCCGTACGGCCCGCAGATCGTCGGCCCGGACGGGCACAACTACTACACCCAGGGCGAGGGCAAGGAGCTGACCCGCTCCATCTACGCCCGGGTGCAGACCTTCCAGCACGCCCTGGACGCCGCCTCCTCCGCCCAGGGGAAGCCCAAGGTCACCCTCAGCGTCTCCGCCCAGCCCGTCCACAGCGGAGTCCCGTACCTGCTCGCCGCCGACGACCCGGCCCGCACCGACCCGGTGGTCCAGGCCGCCGGGACGGCCCCCTTCCACGCCCCCGGCTACGCGCCCACCGGCATCTGGTGCGGCCAGGTCGCCAACCTCTGCCGGATCGGCGGCGACCGGGACAGCGAGCTCGACGGGGTGCTCTGGAACGGGCAGTTGCAGACCGCGCTGCAGTACCCGGGCAACGTCCGCCCGGGCAGCTGGAACGACCTGGACATGATGTTCACCGGCTGGCAGGACGTCTACGGCCTGTGGGGCACCACGGACACCTGCACCTGCCACAAGCCCTTCACCGACGACGAGTCGCGGACGGAGGCCTCGGTCCTCGCCATGCTCGCCGCGCCGATGATCTCCGGCGCCGACCTGCGCACCGCCGCGCAGTCGCAGCACAGTGCGGACGGCTACACCTGGTCCACCGGGATCAACGACACCAACCTGGCGATCCTGAAGAACAAGAAGGTCATCGCCGTCGACCAGGACGGCCTGGCGAAGCCCGCCACCCTGGTCGGCGCCAAGCCGGCCGACGGGCACGCCCCGGTGGTCCTCAAGCGGCAGCTCGCCAACGGCGACACCGCCGTGCTGCTGGTCAACCAGGACCCGTCGGCCGGCCGCACCGTCGCCACCAGCCTCGCCGAACTCGGCCTCGGCGGCTCCGGCTACCAGGCCAAGGAGCTGTGGACGGGCGCGGGTTCGACCGTCACCGGTCCGATCAGCGCCTCCCTCCCGCCGCACGGCGCGGCCCTCTACCGGCTCGCCAAGCAGGGCACCGGCGGGCCGTCCGGCGTGGTCGACGACGGTGCGTACCACTCCCTGAGCAGCGGCGGCCTCGCGCTGTCCCTGCTCGGCTCGTGCACCGCGCCGCTCGGCTCGATCACCGACCTGGAGCCCGCGCGCCCCGGCGACCCGGCGCAGCAGTGGACCTTCGCCAGTAACCCCGACGGGACCGTCCGGATCAGCGACAACTGCGCCACCGGCACCCACCGGCACACCGTGCTCTCCGCCGGGGCCTCGGCCGGTGACAGCGCCTACCTGCTCGACCTGTCGCCCGGCAACCCCTGGCAGGAGTGGAAGCTGACCCAGGACCAGGCCACCGGCTCCGTCACCGTCACCAACGTCGCCACCGGCCTCGCCCTCGACGCGGGCGCCGGCACCGCCGGCACCCCCGTCACCACCCGCCCGACCACCGGCCAGCGCTGGACCCTCGGGTCCTGAGGGCCCGCTCAGTCCCTCGTGCCGGCCGTCCGCCGCGTGGCGCGGACGGCCGGCATCCGGACCAGTACCGCCACGCTCAGCCCGAAGACGACCACGCCCAGCGGGACGTGGACCGACGGCACGTGCGCGACGCCCAGCACGACCTGCGCCGAGGCCAGCACCAGGAACCCGGTGGCGTACAGGACCGGACGGGGCGAGCCGCCGCCGGGCCGCCAGGCCAGGACAGCGGCGAGCAGGTAGAGCATCGAGGACCCGTACATCACGCGCGCGCCGACGCTGTGCAGCGTCTCGCCGTAGGAGGTGGAGAGCAGCAGCCCGGCCGTGACCGCCTGGAAGAGGACCGCCACGGTCTGGAGCGCCACGGAGGCCCGGAGGAAGGTGTGGGCGCGCAGCCCCGCCGCCGTGTCCGTGGTGCCCGTGCTGCCCGTGCTGCCCGCGGTCGCCTTCGCCGTCGTTCCGATGGCCATGACGCGCTCCCCTCTTCTGCCTCGCGGCAGCTGATCGATAGTGTCCCGCTCATCCGACGACACAGGCTGGCGAAGTGTGAGGCGAGGGTCCATGACGGACGAGCAGACCCGGGGAGCGGCCCCGACCGTGAGCACCCCCTCCGTACCGGATCCGGGCGTGGTCGTCGGCGAGCGGCGGCAGCTGATCAACCTGGCCTACCGGCTGCTCGGTTCGCTGGCCGAGGCCGAGGACGCGGTGCAGGAGACGTACGCCCGGTGGTACGCGCTGTCCCGGGAGCAGCAGGAGGCCATCGCCTCGCCGGGTGCCTGGCTGTCCACGGTGGCCGGCCGGATCTGCCTGGACCAGCTCGGGTCGGCGCGGGCCCGGCGGGAGCGCTACGTCGGCGAGTGGCTGCCCGAGCCGCTGCCCGACCGCGGCGAGTGGATCGGCGGCCCGACCGACGGCGGGCCGGCCGATCCCGCGGACTGGGTCACCTTGGACGAGTCGGTGACCATGGCCTTCCTGGTCGTCCTGGAGGCGATGACCCCGGCGGAGCGGGTGGCGTTCATCCTGCACGATGTCTTCCGCTACCCCTTCCCCGAGGTGGCCGGGATCGTCGGCCGCACCCCGGCGGCCTGCCGCCAGCTGGCCTCCTCCGCCCGCCGCCGGATCGGGGCCGCCCGGGCCCCGGCGACCCCGACGGGCGCGCAGGCCGGACTGGTACGGGACTTCAAGCGGGCCTGGGAGGCCCGGGACATCGCGGCCCTGGTCGGCCTGCTCGCCCCCGACGCCACGATGACCGCCGACGGCGGCGGCCTGGCCGGCGCCGCCCTGCGCCCGGTGGTGGGCGGCGAGCGGATCGCCCGGTACCTGGTCCACTTCGCCGACCTCGCCCCCGGGCTCACCCTCCTCGAACGGACCGTCAACGGCCGCCCCGGCCTGGTCGCCCGGCTCGGCGGCCGCACCGCGACGGTGGCGGCCTTCGACCTGGCCGACGGCCGGATCACCCGCGTCTGGGCGGTCCGCAACCCGGAGAAGCTGCGCCCTTGGACGGCGTACGAGCCGGCGCGCGAGCCGGAGCGCGAACCGCACGGCCGCTGAGTGGTCCTACAGCTCCACGTTTCGTCGCGGGTCAGCCATTCGGGTGGTCGGGCGAGGCCGGGTCGAGCGAGGACAGGAAGTTCCGCATGCCGTCGAGGTAGCCGGGGGTGAACAGCGAGCGCGGTGCGGCGACGGCGAGGAAGGTGCTGCGCAGCTCGGAGTCCTCGACGTCCTTGGGCACCATGTTGTGGGTCGAGTCCGGGAGGCGCAGGACGTGGAGCAGGCCCGGGGTGGTGACGAGGCGGCGGTAGGCGGCCTCGGTGTCGTCGCTGTCGACGTTGACGTCCCGGCCGCCGAGGACGAGCTGCACCGGCACCCGGAGGGCGGCGAGGTCCTCGGTGGCGTCGGAGAGGTGGTTGCGTTTGTTGAACGCCCAGCGCTCGGGGGTCAGCCCGTCGACGTCGCCGCCGGCGGCCCGGTACTCCTCGAAGGTCGAACCGGCCCGCAGGGCGGCCAGGTTGCGGTCGCTGCGGGCGACGGCGGCCGCGGTCTCCGCGGGCGAGGCGTGCCGTTCCCCCAGCTCGGCGAGCAGGTTGTAGCGGCCCTGCTGGAGCCAGTTGACGGCGGTGCCGACGGCGATCACGAACCTGACGTCCGGGGACTGCCGGGCGGCCTTGGGCATCACCCAGCCGGCCTGGCTGGCGCCCCAGAGCCCGATCCGGTTCGGGTCGATCCCGGGCTGGGCCTTGGCCCAGCGGATCGCGGCGAGGGTCTCGTCGACGCGGTCCTGCATGCTCTGGTCCAGCCAGTCGCCGGGGGCGTTGTTGACGCCGGGCTTGTCCCAGGAGAGCGTCGCGTACCCGGCCTTCGCCATGGCCTCCCAGAGCGGCCGGTAGAAGGTGTCGTGGGTGGCGTCCACGGGCCCGTCGCCGTGGACGAAGACCACCAGTCCGTACGGCCCGTGGCCGCCGGTGGGGCGGGCCAGGACGCCCTGGAGCGGCTGCCTGCCGCCGGTGACGGTGACCCGCTCCTCCGTGAGGTCGTACTCGTTCTGGTAGACCACCCAGCCGCCCGCGCCGGCCAGCAGCACGGCCACGGACAGCAGTGAGCCCCAGAGCCACCGGCGCCTGCCGAACATCGTCATAGCGTTCACTCACCAATCGTTCGTTTCGAAAACGACCGTAGCAGATATGAACACAACGAGGTGATCGTCTTTCCCGCCGCCTACCCGTAGGCGGTCACCGCCCGACCGGCGCCGTCCCGGCCTCGGGAGCCACCCGCTCCGACACCACCGGCTCCGGCAGCGTCCGGAACAGCGCCCAGCTCAGCACCGGCATCAGCACCAGCGGCAGCAGCGCCGTACGCAGCGAGGTCGCGTCCGCGAGAGCGCCGATCACCGGGCTCGCCAACCCGCCGACGCTCACCGTCAGCCCGAGGGTGATCCCGCTCGCCGTACCGATCCGCGACGGCAGGTAGTCCTGCCCCAGCGTGACCTGCAGGGAGAACGGCACGTACAGGCCCGCCGAGGTCAGCGCCACGAACAGGTACAGCGCCGGGCCCGGCACCAGCAGCACCCCGGCCACCGCGACCGCCGCCACCAGGTACGACCAGCGGGCCACCGCCACCCGCCCCCACCGGTCCGCCAGCGCGCCGCCCAGCACCGAGCCCACCGCGCCGCCCGCGTACAGCACCACCAGCGCCGCCGTGCCCGCCGCCGCACCGCCGCCCATGCGCTGGGCGGTGAACAGCGAGAGGAAGGTGCTCAGCCCGACGAACGCGACCGAGCGGCAGACCACCGCCAGCGACAACCGCACGAAGGCCGCCCGGTCGTCGGCCCCCGGAACCGGCTCGCGTGCCTCCCCGGCCGCCCGCCGCCGCTCCAGTTCGCGCAGCACCGGCAGGCAGAGGGAGGCGCCCGCGAGCGCGGGCAGCGCCAGCAGCGGGGTCAGCCGCAGCCCGCCCGTCCCCACCACGGCGGCGACCAGCAGCGGGGCGGCGGCGAAGCCCAGGTTGCCGCCCAGCGAGAACCAGGCCATCCCCCGGTGGGTGCCCAGGCCGCGCCGCCCGTCCCCCGCCCGCCGCGCCGCCAGCCGGGCCACCCGGGCCGACTCCGGGTGGTAGGCCGCCACCCCGACCCCGGACAGCGCCACGAAGGCCAGCGTCAGCCCGTACGAGCCGCCCACCCCGCTGAGCGCGATGCCCGCGCCGCCCAGCAGCGTGCTGACCGGCAGCAGCCAGGGCAGCGGCCGGCGGTCGGTGAGCGCCCCGAACAGCGGCTGCGCCACCGAGGAGAGCAGCGAGGCGGCGAGCACCACCCCGGACACGGCGGCGTAGCCGTAGTGGCGCTCGGCCGCGAAGAACGGCACCAGGGCCGCCACCGCGCCCTGGTAGACGTCCACACAGGAGTGCCCGACGGAGAGCAGGAGGATCGACCTTCGGTCGGAGGATCGTTTCGGCATGCCGCCAGCCTCGGGCCCGCACCCGCTGTCGGACTTCCGATAACCTGCCATCCGATGCCGAGAATCCGCCACGATCCCGTCGCCTCGCGCCATACACCCGTCGCGTCGCGCCACACTCCCGTCGCGTCGACCGAGGCCCGCCTGCTGCCCTCCGGCGGCGCCATCGACGCGCACCGGCACGACGACCACCAGATCGCCTACGCCGCCCGCGGCGTGGTCGGCATCACCACCGACGCCGGCTCCTGGGTCGCCCCCGGCGACCGCGCGCTGTGGATCCCGGCCGGCACCGTCCACGCCCACCAGGCCCACGGCGAACTCGAACTCCACCTGGTCGGCCTGCCCGCCGCCGACAACCCGCTCGGCCTGGACCGCCCGACCGTCCTCGCCGTCGGCCCGCTGCTGCGCGAACTGATCGTCGCCTACACCCGCACCCCCGACCAGGACACCCCCGAACGCGCCCGGCTGCGCGCCGTCCTGCTCGACCAGCTGCGCGCCTCCCCGCAGAGCCCGCTCCACCTCCCCACCCCCGCCACGCCCCTGCTCCGCGCCCTGTGCGCGCTGCTGGAGGCCGACCCGGCCGACGGCCGTACGCTCGCCGAACTCGGCCGCGCCGTCGGCGCCAGCGACCGCACCCTCTCCCGGCTGTTCCGCGCCGACCTCGGCATGACCTTCCCCCAGTGGCGCACCCAGCTGCGGCTGCACCACGCCCTGGTGCTGCTCGCCGAGGGCCTGCCCGTCACCACCGTGGCGCACCGCTGCGGCTGGGCCTCCGCCAGCGCCTTCATCGACGTGTACCGCCGCGCCTTCGGACACACTCCGGGCGGGCGCGCGCCGCGCTGAACGCCGTTGTCCGTACCGCGTGGCAGGCTGGGGGCATGTGCGGCCGCTTCGTCTCCACCACCACGCCCCAGGACCTCGTCTCCCTGCTCGGGGAGCTCCGGTGGGACCCGGCCGAGACCTTCGCGCCGAGCTGGAACGTCGCCCCGACCGACCCGGTCCCAGCCGTCCTGGAACGCGTCGACCGGGACACCGGCGAGCTGCTGCGCCAACTGCGCCCGCTACTTTGGGGCCTGGTCCCGTCCTGGGCCAAGGACCCGTCCGGCGGCGCCCGCCTGATCAACGCCCGCTCGGAGACCGTCGACACCAAGCCCGCCTTCCGCAAGGCCTTCACCACCCGCCGCTGCGTGATCCCCGCCGACGGCTACTTCGAGTGGCGCGAGGTCCCCGCCGCCGCCGACCGGAAGAAGTACAAGCAGCCCTACTTCCTCAGCACCGGCGGCCTGATGCTGATGGCCGGCCTCTACGAGTTCTGGCGCGACCACACCCGCCCCGAGGACGACCCGCTCGCCTGGCTGGCCACCGCCACCGTCATCACCACCGACGCCACCGACTCCGCCGGCCGCGTCCACGACCGGATGCCCCTCACCATCGCCCCCGACGACCTCGCCATCTGGCTCTCCCCCGCCCACACCGACCCCGCCGAACTCCACCACCTGCTGCACAGCCCCGCCGACGACACCCTGCGCGTCCGCGCCGTCCCCACCACCGTCAACAGCGTCCGCAACAACGGCCCCCACCTGCTGGACACCGCCCCGGACCCACTGGGCCTGGCGGACTGAGAAGCCTTCGGCAGCCCGCGAAGGTGGCGATTCCCCTGCCGACGCCGGTCCTCGCGCGCACGGAACGCGAAGACCTCGGCCACGAAGTCGCCGAGGTCCCCGCGAAGCCTTTCCACCTCGCCAAGTCCACAGGTTGCGGCGCAGCTCGCACCGCCACAACCCACACGATCAGATCAACCCGGCGACGTACTACCGGGCGTGGGTCCGGCCGGCGTTGATTCCGGCGTCCGGTGCCGCGTCGGCGGCGTTGCCCTCTCCCCACTGCTGGGCCCCCTGCTTGGGCCGGGGGATGAGGAAGGTCGCCAGCATGCCGAGGGCGAGCAGCGCGGCACAGGTGCAGCCGTTGATCTGGATCGCGTGGGACATGGCGTCGCGGGCGGCCTCGGCGGCGGACGCCGTCCGCGGGTTGTCGCCCAGCCCTGAGATCATCGCGCCGGCGCTGTCGGAGACCGCCGAGGACAGTTGGTCGGCGCCGGCCTCGGGCGTTCCCTGTTCGACGAGCCGGTCCGACAGGTCGGAGGCCAGTGCCGTGAAGAACGTCGAGGTCAGGACCGCGATACCGAGTGCGGAGCCGAGTTGGCGCGCGGCGCTCTGGATTCCGGAGCCCTGGCCGGCCTGCTGCGGCGGCACGTCCGCCAGGACCACGTTGGTGACCTGGGCGGTGGCGAAGCCGACCCCCATGCCGTACAGGAACAGGGCGATGGCGATGACCCACCACTGGGAGTCGCTGCCGGCCAGCAGGCCGAACATCAGCAGGCCGGCGGCCTCCAGGACCAGGCCGATCCGGACCAGGCCGACCGGGCCGGTCTTCTCGGCCATGCCGAAGCTCGCGCCGCTCGCGACGAAGCTGCCGACCGCGACGACGAAGACCAGCAGTCCGGTCTGGACCGGGGAGTAGTCCAGGGCGTACTGGAGCCACAGCGGCAGCACGGCGAGCATGCCGAACTCGGCCAGAGCGATGACGAGTGTCGCGATGTTGCCCGTGCTGAAGGACTTGATGCCGAACAGCGAGGTGTCCATCAGTGGCGCCGTTCCGTTGCCCCTGGTGAGTCGCACCTGGAGGAACAGGAAGAGGGCGAGGCACACCACCGCGACGACCAGGGCGACCGGGATGACCGACAGGCCCGTACCGTCCCCGAAGGGACCGAGGTCCTTACGCGGTTCCCACCACCCGTAGGTGCGTCCCTCGATCAGCGCGAACGCGAGAAGTCCGAAGCCCAGCACCGACAGCACCGCGCCGACGGCGTCGATCCGTCCCGGCTGGCGGGGGGAGGGCCGGAGGAACCTCATGACGCCGACGAGGATCAGCGCGACGACCGCGATGTTGATGCCGAAGGCCCACCGCCAGGAGTAGTCGGCGAGCCAGCCGCCCAGCAGCGGTCCGACCGCGGCGGCCGCCCCGATCGTCGATCCCCAGATGGCGAACGCCTTGCCGCGGTCCGGCCCCCGGAAGGTCAGATTGAGCAGCGCCAGCGAGGTCGGCATGATGATCGCGCCACCGACACCCTGCGCGAACCGGCCGGCGATCAGCAGCTCCCCGGTGGGCGACACCGCCGCGGCGATGCTGGCCAGGCCGAAGATCACGGTCCCGACCATGAACAGCCTGCGCGCTCCCAGGATGTCCGAGAAGCGGCCCATCGCCAGCAGCAGGGCGGCCAGGATGATCGCGTAGGACTCCTGGATCCACTGAGCGCCGGAGGCCGAGATCTCCAGGTCGTCGATGATCGGCGGCATCACCACATTGACGATGGTGAAGTCCACGACCACCAGCGAGACACCGAGGGAAATGGCGACCAGACCCAACCAGGCGTCCCGGTCGGTGGGTGAGGGCCGAGCCGGATTGTCGGACACAGCGTTCCTCCGTTCTGTTCGATGGGGGTGCACCCGGTTCGGTCGCCGAGGGCGAGGTACTGGGGGTGTCGGGGAGGCGTTCCGCCTCCGAGCCACTGGCACCGTGCCAGAGGAAGAGGACGTAACCTGACCTCTACTCACACAGATCCGGAGGGCAGTCCGTGACCGCCAACCGAACACTGGAGCTGCTCAGCGTGCTCCAGGCCCAGAAGGAGTGGACCGGCGCCGGTCTGGCCGAGCGGCTGGGGGTGTCCCCGCGGACGGTCCGGCGCGACATCAGCCGGCTGCGCGAACTGGGCTATCCCGTCACGGCGCGCAAGGGCCCCTCTGGCTTCTACCGGCTGTCCCGCGGAGCGCGGCTGCCCCCACTGATAGTCGACGACGAACAGGCCGTCGCCATCGCGCTGGCCCTGCAGACGGCTCCCGCCTCGGTGGCCGGCATGGGGGACGCCACGAAGCGGGCGCTGAACTCCATCAAGGAGCTCCTGCCTCCCCACCTGGCCCGCAGGCTGGCGACCTTCTCGATCGAGCAGATAGAGAACGCCTGGGAGTTGGCCCCGCCCCAGGTCGATCCCGCGCTGCTGGCTCAGCTGGGCGCTGCCGCGCAGCAACGCGAGCTGGTGCGGTTCGCCTACCGGTCCATCGACCGCGGGCCGGTGGAGGACGACGAGGTACTGGCCGAACCCCATCGGCTCGTCGTCTGGTCCGGGCGCTGGTATCTGGTGGCGTACGACCAGCGCAGGAACTCCTGGCACACCTACCGGCTCGACCGCATCGGGCAACTGACCTCCACCGCCTGGCGGTTCGGTCCTCGGGACGTGCCGGAGGCGGACATCACCCGCTTCGTCCAGAGCCAGCCCGACCGGGGGGACACCGCGGACACCTGGCCGTGCTGGGGCACCGTCCTGATGGAGTGCCCGGCGACGCTGGTGGCGAAGTGGGCCCCGGGCGCGGCGAGCTTCGAAGCGATCGACGAGCGGATCACCCGGATCCGGATGGGGGCGTGGTCCTGGTCGGCGCTCATCGGCTTCCTCATCACCTTCGACCGCCGTTTCACCGTCGAAGGCCCGCCAGAACTCGCCGAAGCGGCCCGCCAGGTGATCGGCCGCCTCGACGTCGCCGTACCCCTGCCCGACGAGCACGCGCCGGAGCCGGCCAGTTCGGTCCGAGCCGGTACCTGAGACCGGAACGGACGGCGCGCGTTCCTGGTCCGGCCCCCGGGTACGGAAGCGCACCGCTCCCTTCGCGATCGGTCACGGGGCGGGGGCACTCACTCCGCGCCCGCCCGGGCGGTCCCCGGGCGGCCCAGGGGGAGGAGGTACTGGATGGGTTCCCCGAGGTCGTCGAGGGCGAGGAGTTCGTGGGCCAGGTCGTCCTGGAGGCCGCCGAGGGGGGTGGTGCCGAGGCCGAAGGCGGCGGAGGTCAGCAGGAGGTTCTGGGTCAGGTGGCCGGCTTCGAGGAGGCCGAGGCGCAGGGCGCGCAGGCCGTAGCGGCGGCGGAGGTGGGCGAGGTCGAGGTGGACGGCGAGGACGGCGGGGGCCTGGTCGATGCCGATGGCGTCCGGGTCGTCGGCCGGGCGGGAGAGGTAGGAGGAGAGGGCCTTGAGGTCGTCGAGGGCGGGGGCCGGGCCGATCGGGCGCAGGCTGCGGTGTTCGGGGAGGCACTGGTAGGTGCCGGCGGGCAGGCCGTCCACGGCGAGGGCGAGCAGGCGCAGCCGTACGGTGTGCAGGGCGCCCGCGCTGGGGTACGGGCGGTGCCCGGTGTCGGGGTTGGCGGCGTAGGCGGACCAGAGCAGGCCGCCGAGGGTGCCGGCGGTGAGCGGGCCGGTCAGCGGGCCGCGGGTGGAGTGGCGGGTGCGCAGGGCGTCGGCGAGGGTGACGGGCGGCAGCGGGTCGGCGGGCAGCGGGAGGTCGCCGGGGCGGGGGCGCGGGGCCGGGTGGTGCGGCAGGTCGCGCAGGGCGGTGTCCTCGGGGCGGCCGATCTGGAACTTGCTGCGTTCCAGGTACTGGTGGTCCGGGGCGTGGTGGTCGGCGGGGAAGAAGGTGAACGGCTGCCCGGTCTCCAGCAGGGTGCGGGCGGCGAGGCGGCAGACCGCCCGCTCCTCGTCGGGGCCGACGCCGAGCCGGTTGAACAGCATGTGCAGCTGGGAGGCCCAGATCCAGGAGAGGCGCTCCTCGACGTCGGCGGAGGCGGAGGCGTCGGCGGAGGCGGGGACGGCGGCCCGCATCCGGGCGGCGGCCTCGGCGGCCCGCGCCGCCCAGTCGGCCAGCCAGGGTGCGGCCGTGCCGGCGTCCAGCGCCGTGCGCAGGGCCCGGGCGCGGTGGGCCAGCGCGGTGCGCTGCCGGGCGAACACGGTGTTGACCCGGACGTGCACGGCGGCCCCGGGCAGCGGCTGGAACTCGGTGACCCACCGCCAGGAGGCGGCGTGGCGGCGCAGCCAGCGGGAGGCGGCGAGTTCGTCGAGGCCGAGGGCGTGGGCGGTGGTGTGGGCGAGGTCGAGGGCGAGCGGCAACCGGTCCCCGGGGGCCGCGCGGAGGGCGTCCAGGGCGGCGAGGGCGGTGCGGGTGGAGTGGGTGAACACCTCCTCGGCGATCGGCAGCAGGGCCGCGCCGCCGTAGCGCTCGGTCTCGGGCTGGTACGGGACCTCCGTGACCTCGCCGTGTCCGCCCGCGAAGGGGCCGTCGGGCGGGGTGCGGCGGGCGGCGCGGCGGGTGAGCTCGGTGGCGAGGTCGGTCAGGTGCGCGGGCGCCGGGCCCGGGCCGCGGAGGCGGATGCGCAGGTGGGGGCCGCCCTCGCCGTAGCGGATGAAGAACCAGTCGGTGCCGGCGTGCCCGGCCATCAGCGGGGCGAGGTCCTCGGTGAGGAAGGCGTCGGCCTCGGGGGCGGTCAGCGGCAGCGCGAGGTGCAGGCTGTGCCAGCGGGCGGCGGGCGGCGCTTGGGTGGTCATCGCGGTCCTTCCGGGCGGCTACGGGAACGGGCGGCTACGGGAACGGGTGCGGGTGGAGCGGGAGTTCGTCGTGCCGCAGGGGCGCCGGGGTGCGGCCGAGGCGGTACGGGACGTCCAGGAGGCGGGGCAGGCCCCGGGTGCGGCGGTTGGCGTGGCCGAAGGTCATCGGCAGGGTGCCGGGGACGACGACCTTGGCGCAGTGCAGGCCCAGCCGGTCGCGGACGCCGGGTTCGTCCTGGGTGACCGCCAGGACCTCCAGGCCCTCCCCCGCCAGCCGGGCGACGGTCCGCTCCAGCAGCGCGGTGAGGTCGCCGACCGGTGCGGGGGCGCCGGGCCACCGCTCGGTCCAGGGCACCGGGGGCGGGCCGGCGAAGAGGAAGTCGAGGCGGGGCTGCGCCTCGGGCAGGGCGTTGAGGCCGACGTGGTCGTCCAGGGTGACGACCAGGTCGGGGCGGTCCAGCATCGGCCGCAGCCGCCGCGGGTCGCGCGGCCCGCCCGGGGTGGTGGCGCGGTGCGGCGCCTCCTGGACGTTGGTGACCACTTCGGCGACGGCGGAGCGGATCGCCGCGAGGGGGTCGTGGTGGGCTCCGGCGGCGAGGAAGGTGCGCGGGGCGTCGGGGTGGTCGCCGTGGTGGCGGCAGAGGGCGAGCACGGCGGGGATGCCGAGGTCGTTGGTGGCGTCGAGCAGGGTGAGCCGGTAGCCGAACAGCCGGGCGCGGTCGGCGAGTTCGGCGATCCGCGGGTCCTCGGTGGGGACGGCGACGCCGGGCAGCGGGGTGCGGGCGTACCAGGCCATCAGGAAGGCGTCGCGCTCGGCGACCTCGAACAGGCCGTAGAGCGCGGCCTCCTGGGGGCTGTTGCCGAGTCCGCAGCCGTTCGAGGACTCGTAGACCACCCGGGGGCGGTCGCGCCCGGGCACGTCCCAGTAGGCGACGTGCTCCGGGACGGCGACCGGGCGCCGGTGGGTGAGCGACCAGCCGTGCACCCAGTCGAGTACCAGCTCCGGGGTGTACGGGATGGTGGCCACGGCGAGGTGCCCCGGCGGGGCGTCGTCGGGCAGGCCGAGCCGGGCCGGGTCGAGGACGGCTCCGGGCCCGCGCTCGGCGACCAGGTCGGCGTACGAGGCCCGCAGGGCGGTGCGGCGCCCGAGCGGCCGCATGCCCGCGTACCGCTCCACCGCCTCGAACAGCGCGACGCGTTCGCTGGCGCGGAAGTCCGCCGCCCGCCCGTAGCCGCCGTCGTCCAGCGCCCGGCCGTCCGTCACCCAGGCGGTGGTGAGGGCGAAGGCCGAGTCCTCGGTGCGGAACAGCCGGCGGACGGGGCCGAACCGCTCGTCGTACAGTTCGTCCCTCAACTGCCCCGCTTCCGTACGGTCGTTGGGGCCGCGCAGGACGGCCGGGTCGGGCAGCGGGCGGGGGGTGGCGGGCAGCCGGGCGGCCTCGGGGGTGTCGGCGGGCAGCGGGTGGCAGACCTCGCAGCCGCCGACCGGGCGGACCCGGTGGGTGGACCAGGTGGCCCGGCCGCCGTGCACCACGTGGACGGTGGCGACGGAATCGGTGCTCTCGGCGGCCAGGTCGGCGGCGAGGGCGGTCACCGCCTCGGCGAAGGCCGGGGTGCCGGTGCCGCCGAGCGCCAGGGCCGGGCTCTGCCAGGGCACCCGGCCGCCGGCGGTGGCGAGCCGCTGGACCTCGGTGCAGCTCAGGCAGGCGGGCGCCCCGGGGTGGAGGACCGGCCCGACCACCGTCAGCGCGCCGTCCTCGCGCACCGGCACCAGGCGTACGGGGTGTGCCAGGGCGTGGCGGCTGAGCTGCTCGGCCAGGCCGAGGGTCCACTCGGCGAGGTGGACGACGGCGGTGCCGCCGGTGACGGCCAGGGCCTCGGCCGGGGTGAGCACCGGCAGCCCGTTCATGGGCGGCCCTCCCTGGTGACGAGGGCGGTGAACCCGCAGCCGTCCAGGGCGGCGGCGAACGGCCGGGCCCCGGGGGTGACGGGCTGCCAGCGGGTCGTCCGCAGGCCGGTGAGCCGGACCAGGGCGGCGTGCAGGTCCGGTTCCCGGTCGGCGACGTCGGCGAGCCAGTGGTCGGCCCAGCCGGGGTCCGCCCAGGCGGCCGGGGTGCGCCCGGCGGCGGCGAGCGGGGCGGCGGCGCCGGAGAGCGCGGCGTGGTGGGCGGCGGCCAGGCCGCCGTCCCGGGCCAGCAGGCGGGTGAGGGCGGCCAGGGCGGCGAGGGCGACCGCGTCGGCGGGGGTCGCCTCGACCGCCCTGGCCCCTTCGGCCTGCGCCAGGTACGCCTGCTCGGAGGCGAGTTGACGCACCGTCAGATCCGGTGCGCGGCCGAGCCGGCGGGCCAGGGCTCCGTACCAGTGCCCGGCCTGCGGGTGCTCCCGCCAGGCGGACTCCGGCACCGGGCGGTCGCCCCGGAGCGGCCGGCCGAGGACGGCCCAGCGCAGGGCCCGGCCGAGCGCGTGGGACGGGTCGACGCCGACCACCGGCACGGCTCCCCCGCCCACCGCCGCCAGGTGCAGTTCGACGGACCGGCAGGCGGCGGCCAGCCGGGCGAGGTCCGTCCGCACCGCACCGGCCGCCAGCGGGCCGGACGGGGTGCCGCAGGAGACCAGGGCCACGGGCAGCTGCGGGAGGTCGCCCGGGGACGGCGCGTCCAACACGCCCAGCCGGGCGTCGCCGAGGGCGTCCACCCGGCGCAGCGCCTCGGCGAGGTCCCCGGGCGGCGCGGCGACGGCCCCGGGGCCCGCCGCCCACGGGGGGTAGTCGGCGCGCGGGG
>NZ_JBHVEU010000205.1:0-15353 GCF_042802075.1 Kitasatospora sp. NPDC057518 | reverse complement strand
GTGCGGTGCGCGGGGCCCTTCGGACGAGCCTGTACGAGGCAGGCAGGTCAGATCGTCAATTACTTGATGATCTTGGTGACCTGGCCGGCGCCGACGGTGCGGCCACCCTCACGGATGGCGAACTTCAGGCCCTCCTCCATGGCGATCGGCTGGATCAGCGCGACCGTCATGGCGGTGTTGTCGCCCGGCATGACCATCTCGGTGCCCTCGGGGAGGGTCACGACGCCGGTCACGTCCGTGGTACGGAAGTAGAACTGCGGGCGGTAGTTGTTGAAGAAGGGGGTGTGACGGCCACCCTCGTCCTTCGACAGGATGTACGACTGGGCCTCGAAGTCGGTGTGCGGCGTGACCGAACCCGGCTTGATGATGACCTGGCCGCGCTCGACGTCCTCGCGCTTGATGCCACGGAGCAGCAGACCGACGTTCTCACCGGCCTGGCCCTCGTCGAGCAGCTTGCGGAACATCTCGATGCCGGTGACCGTGGTGGTGGTCTTGGTCTCCTTGATGCCGATGATGTCGACAGTCTCGTTGACCTTGAGGATGCCGCGCTCGATGCGACCGGTGACGACGGTGCCACGACCGGTGATCGTGAAGACGTCCTCGATCGGCATCAGGAACGGCTGGTCCACGGCGCGGGCCGGGGTCGGGATGCTCTCGTCGACAGCCTTCATCAGGCCGAGGAGCTTCTGGCCCCACTCGGCGTCGCCCTCGAGGGCCTTCAGCGCGGAGACGCGGACGACCGGCAGGTCGTCGCCCGGGAACTCGTACTCGGAGAGCAGCTCACGGACCTCGAGCTCGACGAGCTCCAGGATCTCCTCGTCGTCCACCATGTCGGCCTTGTTCAGGGCGACAACGATGTACGGAACGCCGACCTGGCGGGCCAGGAGGACGTGCTCCTTGGTCTGCGGCATCGGGCCGTCGGTGGCGGCGACCACCAGGATGGCGCCGTCCATCTGGGCGGCACCGGTGATCATGTTCTTGATGTAGTCGGCGTGACCCGGGCAGTCGACGTGCGCGTAGTGACGGTCCTCGGTCTGGTACTCGACGTGCGCGATCGAGATGGTGATACCGCGCTGACGCTCCTCCGGGGCCTTGTCGATCTGGTCGAACGGCGTGAAGGGGTTCAGGTCCGGGTACGCGTCGTGCAGCACCTTGGTGATGGCCGCGGTCAGCGTGGTCTTGCCGTGGTCGATGTGACCGATGGTGCCGATGTTGACGTGGGGCTTCGTCCGCTCGAACTTCGCCTTCGCCACTGAGTCCTCCTGAGGACAGTTCCTGTACGCCGTGCTGACGCCAGTTGGTCTTTGATCGGTTTTGGTGCGGGTTGCCCGGAGGACATCCCGTGCCGTCCCGCTGGTGGGGGGCCGGAGGCTCCCGGGAGGATCCGACCGGATCCTCCCGAGACGCCTCCGAATAGCCTAAGGCTTCGTAATCGTCCCGATTATCGGGACGTCACTCGCCCTTGGCCTTGGCGATGATGTCGTCCGCCACGTTCTTCGGAACCTCGGCGTACGAGTCGAACTGCATCGAGTAGCTCGCGCGACCAGAGGTCTTGCTGCGCAGGTCACCGACGTAGCCGAACATCTCGGAGAGGGGCACCAGCGCCGTGACGACGCGGGCACCGTGACGCTCGTCCATGGACCGGATCTGGCCACGGCGAGAGTTGATGTCGCCGATCACGTCGCCCATGTAGTCCTCGGGCGTGGTGACCTCGACGGCCATCATCGGCTCGAGGAGGACCGGCTTGGCCTTCCTCGCGCCTTCCTTGAAGGCCATCGAGCCGGCGATCTTGAACGCGAGCTCGGAGGAGTCGACGTCGTGCGACTGGCCGTCCAGCAGGCTCACGCGGACACCCTGCAGCGGGTAGCCGGCGAGGATGCCGAACTCCATGGCCTCCTGGCAACCGGCGTCGACCGACGGGATGTACTCCCGCGGAACGCGGCCACCGGTGACCTTGTTGACGAACTCGTAGCCCTCGGCCTGCTCGAGCGGCTCGATCGCGATCTGCACCTTGGCGAACTGACCGGAACCACCGGTCTGCTTCTTGTGGGTGTAGTCGATGCGCTCGACCGCCTGGCGGATGGTCTCGCGGTACGCGACCTGCGGCTTGCCGACGTTGGCCTCGACCTTGAACTCACGGCGCATACGGTCGACCAGCACCTCGAGGTGCAGCTCGCCCATACCCGCGATGATGGTCTGGCCGGTCTCCTCGTCCGTGTTGACCTGGAAGGACGGGTCCTCCTCGGCGAGACGCTGGATGGCAACACCCAGCTTCTCCTGGTCACCCTTGGACTTGGGCTCGATCGCGACGCGGATGACCGGGGCCGGGAAGTCCATGGACTCCAGGATGACCGGGTTCTTCTCGTCGGACAGCGTCTCACCGGTGGTGGTCTGCTTCAGGCCCATGACGGCGATGATGTCGCCGGCGCCCACCGAGTCGATCTCCTCACGCTTGTTCGCGTGCATGCGGTAGATCTTGCCGATGCGCTCCTTCTTGCCCTTGACGGCGTTCAGCACCGAGGTGCCGGACTCCAGGCGGCCCGAGTAGACCCGGACGAAGGTGAGCTTGCCGAGGTGCGGGTCCGACATGATCTTGAACGCGAGCGCGGCGAGCGGCTCGTCGTCCGAGGCCTTGCGGGAGATCTTGACGCTGTCGTCGCCCGGCTTGGTGCCCTCGATGGACTCGATGTCCAGCGGGGACGGCAGGTACTTGACGACCGCGTCGAGCAGGGGCTGAACGCCCTTGTTCTTGAAGGCGGTACCGCAGAAGATCGGGGTGAAGTCCGAGTTCAGGGTGCCCTTGCGGATCGCGGCCTGCAGCAGCTCGACCGGGATCTCCTCGCCCTCGAGGGCGAGCTCCATGATCTCGTCGCTGACGTTCGAGACCGTGTCGATGAGCGCCTCGCGGTACTCGTCGGCCTGCTCCTGCAGCTCGGCCGGGATGTCGACGATGTCGTACATCTCGCCCTTGGCGGCCTCGGCGGACCAGACCAGCGCCTTCATGCGGACCAGGTCGACAACGCCCTGGAAGTCCGACTCGGCACCGATCGGGAGCTGCATGACCAGCGGGGTGGCGCCGAGGCGGTCCACGATGGTCTTGACGCAGAAGAAGAAGTTCGCGCCCGTGCGGTCCAGCTTGTTGATGAAGCAGATGCGCGGGACGCCGTAGCGGTCAGCCTGCCGCCACACGGTCTCGGACTGGGGCTCGACACCGGCGACACCGTCGAACACCGTCACGGCACCGTCGAGGACGCGCAGCGAACGCTCCACCTCGACGGTGAAGTCGACGTGACCCGGGGTGTCGATGATGTTGATGGTGTGGTCGGCGTCGTCGACCGTCCAGTGACAGGTCGTCGCGGCCGACGTGATCGTGATGCCGCGCTCCTGCTCCTGCTCCATCCAGTCCATGGTGGCAGCGCCATCGTGGACCTCACCGATCTTGTACGACACACCGGTGTAGAACAGGATCCGCTCGGTGGTGGTGGTCTTGCCCGCGTCGATGTGCGCCATGATCCCGATGTTGCGGACCTTGGCGAGGTCAAGGGAGGTTGCAGCCATTGTGGCTCGTTCTCTCTCTGTCTAGTGACGGGGTACGGACTACCAGCGGTAGTGCGCGAAGGCCTTGTTGGACTCGGCCATCTTGTGGGTGTCCTCGCGACGCTTCACGGAAGCGCCCAGGCCGTTGCTGGCGTCGAGGATCTCGTTCATCAGGCGCTCGGTCATGGTCTTCTCGCGACGGGCGCGGGAGTACCCGACCATCCAGCGCAGCGCCAGGGTGCTGGCGCGGCCCGGACGGACCTCGACCGGAACCTGGTAGGTCGCGCCACCGACACGGCGGGACTTGACCTCGAGGGCCGGCTTGACGTTCTCCAGCGCGCGCTTCAGCGTCACGACGGGGTCCGAGCCGGTCTTCTCACGGACGCCCTCGAGGGCGCCGTAGACGATCCGCTCAGCGGTGGAACGCTTGCCGTGCAGCAGGATCTTGTTGACCAGCTGGGTGACGACCGGGGAGCCGTAAACCGGGTCGATGATGACCGGGCGCTTCGGGGCGGGGCCCTTACGAGGCATTCTTACTTCTCCTTCTTGGCGCCGTAGCGGCTGCGAGCCTGCTTGCGGTTCTTGACACCCTGGGTGTCAAGCGAACCGCGGATGATCTTGTAGCGGACACCAGGAAGGTCCTTCACACGACCACCGCGCACCAGCACGATGGAGTGCTCCTGCAGGTTGTGGCCCTCGCCCGGGATGTAAGCGGTGACCTCGATCCCGCTGGTGAGGCGCACACGGGCGACCTTGCGGAGAGCCGAGTTCGGCTTCTTCGGGGTGGTCGTGTACACACGCGTGCAGACCCCACGGCGCTGCGGGGAACCCTTCAGCGCGGGAGTCTTGTTCTTCTCGACCTTGTCCTGCCGGCCCTTTCGGACCAGCTGCTGGATCGTAGGCACCGTTTCTCCGTTTTCTGTGTGCCAAGGCTTGGTGGAACTAACCTGCGGTGTCTCCCCTCACACACGGCCCCGTGGTCGACCCACGCGGTCGGGTGTGTTGGGCTTGTTACGACACGGAATCCCATGGCTGCTGTACAGCGACGGCGCTCTACGCGCGGGACGCTGGGAAGCGCTCCGGCTCGGCGCGGCGACCGGTGTGCATGCACGCACAAGGACCCGGGGACACCCCAGGCACAAGGTCAGAGCGTACCTAGCGCATCGGGCTCGGTCAAAACAAATGCAACGCCGCAGGTCGCGGGGCTGGCACCGGAAGCGGCCCGGGAACCGGGCCGGGGCGGGGCTCCCTACCACAACCGGGCAGCCCCCGCACCGCGACCCTACGCCTCCGCGTGGGCCCCGGCGAGCCGGGGCGGATCCTGCGCGGCACCGCCGTCGGCCGCCCCGGCCGACTGCGGCAGCGGACGGTCCCGGTTGTCCGACACCGCCGCGAACAGCCCCAGCGCGAGCGCGGCCAGGGTGTACACGGCCAGCCACAGCATCCAGGTGCCGGGCGGGGACCAGTGCGCCGGGTTGATCAGCAGCGGGCCGGTGCTGCCGACCGTGTTGCGGCGCAGCGCCCAGAGGAAGGCCGCGGCGTTGACCAGGGACAGCGAGAAGCCGGAGATCACCAGCAGCCGACGCCAGGCGAAGCCGCCCCAGGGCAGCCGCTCGTGGCAGATCGCGGCGCACAGGATCGGCAGCCCGACGGCGAACGGCAGCAGGTAGCGGCCCTGCCAGATCATGCCCAGCTGGCGCGCCTGCATGGCCTGAGCCGCTATCGGTATCACCACGATGCCGACCATCACGCCGACGATCGCCAGGGCGTCCCGGAACCGGGCGTAGCACAGCGCGAACATCGCCAGGGCGAGCACCACCCCGCACCAGACCAGCAGCGTCGCGGCCGGCGCCTCGGCGTCCAGCCAGCCGAAGTAGCCGATCATCTGCTTCATGTACAGCAGGCCGAAGTCGAAGGTCTTCCGGGCCGCGGCCAGCGGGGTGAGGTCGCTCGGGGTGTTGATGATCGAGTTGTCCGGGTGGCTCGACGACCAGGCCAGGGCCGCGACGGCGGACGCGGCGCCCAGGCCGCCCCAGAGCCAGGTCACCTTGCGGCGGACCACTTCCCGCACCGCGCCCTTCTGGCTCAGCAGCAGCGCGAAGAACAGGGCCCCGGCGAACCAGATCATGCCCAGCGGGCGGATGCTGATCAGCACCAGCGCGCCGATGCCCAGCCGGGCCAGCCGGCGGTTCAGCAGGTGCGGGTCCGGGTTCATCAGCATCGGCAGCCCGGCGCTCCAGACCAGGATGCCCGCCGCGATCTCCGGACCGCTCGGGTTCACCATGCCGAACAGGAACAGCGCCATCGGCGTGGCCGCGGTGACCGTGCCCAGCAGGGTGAAGGACCGCCGCCGCCACTCGGCCGCCGAGACCACCGCGCTCGCCACCAGGGCGGAGCAGATCAGCGCCGACATCAGGCGCATCAGGTAGAAGCCCTTCGCCCCCGGGACCAGGAGGCTGGGCCAGCCCACCGCGAAGTAGTACGCCGGGTGGTAGCGGCCGGCCGCGGTGGTCACCAGGGCCTCGCCCGGCCGGTCGATGAGCCGCGGCGCGCAGGAGGCCGGGGTCTCGGGCTTGAAGACGTAGCAGGAGTTGACGTCCTTGAGCTCCTGGTAGATCCGCGGGAGCTCGACCCCGGTCTCGGCGAACTGGCCCTCGATGCCGCCCACCAGGTGCGGGACCATGACCTCGCGGCCCTCGACCTGCCCCCGGGCGACGGCCGCGGCCCGGATGAGGTGGGCGTGCTCGTCCGGCGAGGCGCCGATCGGGGTGGCGATCGACCAGGACGCACTCAGGGCGAACAGGATCGCGAAAGCCACTGCCCACAGACGCCTCGGCGAGGAGACGAGCCGGTCGGCGAGGCTCTTGACGGCGGTGATCATCATCAGGATTGGGCCTTCGGGGTCAGTTCGGGCTCATGGGCGGGAACTGGTTACTTGATCATGCTGAGCCATGACTGGTCACCGGTCTTGGAGCAGTGCCCACCCGGCGCGAACTTCGGGCAGGTGCCGTCGAGGTTCTGCACGGTGTGCGACACCCACGGCAGGATGCGGTAGGTGTTCTCCTTGGCCGGCAGGTAGCGGTCCGACATCGACGACGAGACCGTACCGAACAGGAAGAGGAGAGCGAACAGCGTACCGACGACGGCCGCCTGCGGGCCCGGCAGGGGCGTTCCGGCGAGTCCCCCGGTCCCGGCGGCCTCCCCGGTCCCGTCGGCCCCCGCGACCCGGCGGTGCTCGGCCAGCCGGAGCGACACCAGGTGGACCAGCAGGGCGCACAGCAGCAGGCCGCAGTACAGCAGCTGGTTGTTGGTCCGGGTGTAGAGCTGGACCGTCTGCGTCTCGTACATGTGCGAGGCGATGTACATCCGCATCACCCAGGCGCTCGCGAACATGCAGCTGATGGTCACGACCACCGGCTTGCGGATGCCCAGCCAGAGGGCGGCGCCCAGTGCGACGAACATCACCACGGCGAACAGGTCCATGCCGCCGAACTCGCCGGGGATCGGCCAGTCCCCCACCTTGCCCGGCATGTCCGTGCGCCACATCAGGAAGTACGCCGGGTCGGTGAAGTTGTCGAAGCGGAAGTTGGGGTCCTTGGTGTCCTGGCCGTCGGTCAGCATGGTCACCAGGTAGCTGCCGCAGACCAGCAGGAACGCGCCCACGGTGGCGGCCAGGTAGACCAGGCCCTTGAGCCGGCTGTCACGCCAGGGGAAGTACGCCAGCGCCGCGACCACCACGCCGATGGCGCTCCACAGGAACCACCCGGAGTAGGTGAGGAACAGCAGGCCCAGCAGCGCGCCGAAGCCGACCGCCTTCAGCACCAGCAGCCGCCAGCCGTCCGTCCCGCTCCGGCGCAGGTGCACCACCACGGCGACCAGGACGGGCACCAGGACGACCAGCACGGTCTGGCTGTACGGCTTGTAGGCGTCGATCAGGGCGAAGGCCGGCAGCACGCCGAAGGCGAGCGCCCGGACCGGGCTGAGCAGCATCCGCCACGACAGGTAGACCAGCGGGCCGAACGCGGCGGCGCCGAGGATCTGGAGGTCCTTGAAGGCGTACGCGGTGTTGCCGCCGCGGAACCACTCGGCGTAGTAGCCCAGGGTGTAGAGCGGCGCCGGCGGGTAGACCGCCGAGCCCGAGGGCTGGCCGTTCGCCAGGGCGTGGGCCCACTCGACGATGCGCCCGCTGTCGCCGTTCAGGCCGAACATCGGCCAGGGCGTGCCGAGCAGCGCCATCACCGCGCCGGCCGCCACGAAGCCGCTGGCGAGGCCCGCGATGGCGGCCGCGGAGAACCGGGCCACCAGGCCGAAGTGCCGGCCCGAGCGGAAGCGCATCGCGAGCACGACCGCGCCGAGCAGGAGGAAGCCGATGACCGCGAACCGCAGCTGCAGCGCGGCGAGACCGCTCACCTGGGCGATCCGGTCCAGCGGGTCCATGTGGAACTTGCTCGCCATCACGGGGAGCACCAGGGCGGCCAGGAAGGCGACCAGGGCCTCACCCGCGAGCAGTGCCGGGGCCGACGTCCAGAGCCGAGCCGCGGAGCGGCGCGCGGATCCCGGGATCAGCGGACGCCCTCCGATCGGCGGGATCCTGGAGGCCTCTTGGGCACTGACTGTCACTGGTAACGGTCCTCAGCTCGTGGTCGCTCGCTCGGCCCGCCCCACCCTTCGGCGTCGGCCGGTGACGGAGACCGTACTGCTTCCGGGCGCACGGCGGCAGCCCCGGGCATCATAGGTCCTACGCCTGAGGAAGACCCCATCGGGAAGATGGACGAACCGCCCCCGGGCCGCCCGGGCGGGCCCGCCTCAGGCGATGCCGATCAGGATCATCAGGGTCCAGAACGCGCAGCCCAGGTAGCCGATGACCAGGCCGAGGACGGCCGCCCAGTCGCCGTCCATGTTGCGGCGGCGGATCTCCGCGCGGGCGATGTGGCCGGTGACCACGGCGGGGGCGGAGAGGCCGACCAGGCCGGCCACCAGGGAGACCACGGCGAGCACGTTGGTCTGGCGGGCCTGGGGCGGCGGCGGGACCGGCATGAAGGTGGCCGGAACGGGCGTGGCCGCGGTGGGCGGCGGCGCCGTCATCGGCCCCGAGGGCAGGTCGGCCACCAGCACGGCCAGCTGGCCGTAGGTCTGCGCGGCGGCCACCGCCTCGTGGCGCTGCTCGTACTCCTGGACGGTGAGCCGCCCCTCGGCGAACGCGGCCTTGAGCACGTCCAGCGTGCGGTCCCGGTCCGCGTGGCCCGCCCGCATCGCGGCCTGCGACGCCACCGCGGGCGCGGGCGCCGGCTGCCAGCCACCCGCCGGCCTGCCGGGCGGATAGCCGGAACCAGGCTCGCCCCATGGTTGTACGGACATCCGCCACCTCCCGGTAGCGCGGCACCCCCGCGCACGTCACTGCTCCCTCATAGTGCAGGACGAACAGCCGAACTGAGTAGTTGCCAAATCGGCCCAGTAGTCGCCCGGACGAGGAAAACGGGCGGCGTGCCTCACCCGTTCGGCGGACACTCTCAGGGGATGCTCAACTCGGGCGACAGCCGGTCCGCACGGTGACAGGCTGAGCCCGGAGAGACCCGCACCACGACGACGTCCACCACCACGAGCAGAGAAGGCCGCCATGCAGGCGTCAGCGCCGCCGTCCCCCGACCTCTCCGGGCCGGGAACCCCGTCCGCCGTCAGCATCCAGGGGCTCTGGAAGCACTTCGGCCCCCAGGCCGCGGTGGCCGGGCTGAGCCTGGAGCTGCCGGCCGGGGCGTTCATCGGCCTGGTCGGGCCGAACGGTGCCGGCAAGACCACCACGCTGTCGATGGTCACCGGGCTGCTCCGGCCCGACCAGGGCACCGTCCTGGTGCACGGCGCCGACGTGTGGGCGGACCCGGTCACGGTCAAGGCCCGGATCGGCATCCTGCCCGAGGGCCTGCGGATGTTCGAGCGGCTCAGCGGGCGCGAGCTGCTCCAGTACACCGGGCGGCTGCGCGGCCTGCCCGGCGCCGAGGTGGACCGGCGGGCCGAGGAGCTGCTGGCCGTCCTGGACCTCGGCCGGGACGCCGACAAGCTGGTCGCCGACTACTCCACCGGCATGCGCAAGAAGATCGGCCTGGCCGCCGCGCTGCTGCACAACCCGGACGTGCTGTTCCTGGACGAGCCCTTCGAGGGCGTCGACCCGGTCTCCGCCCAGACCATCCGCGGCGTGCTCAAGCGGTACGCCGCGGCCGGCTCCACGGTGATCTTCTCCAGCCACGTGATGGAGCTGGTCGAGCAGCTCTGCGACTGGGTCGCGGTGGTCAACGCCGGCCAGGTGATAGCCCAGGGGCCGCTGGACTCCGTCCGGGGCGGGCGCAGCCTGCACGAGGCCTTCCTGGAGCTGATCGGCGTCCGCGAGGACGACGGGCAGGCGCTCGGCTGGCTCGGCGGCGGGCAGGCCGGGGGCACCCTGTGAACAATGCCCCGGTGCCCGACGGGCGGACGGTGGTCCGTGCCCTGGTGGCGCTCAAGCTGCGGCTGCTGCGCAACGGGCTGCGGCGCAGCCCCGGCCGGACCACCGTCTACGTGATCGGCGGCGTCGCGGGCCTGGCCCTCGCGGCCGGCGTCGCCGTCGCCATGACCGCGCTGAACGGGCGCTACGCGGGCTCCGGGGACGCCGGGGTGATGCTGCTCGGCGTGCTGACCCTGAGCTGGGCCGCGCTGCCGCTGTTCCTCTTCTCCAGCGACGAGAGCGCCGACCCGACCCGGCTGACCATGCTGCCGCTGCGCCCCGGCCCGCTGCTGCGCGGCACCCTGCTGGCCGCGCTGATCGGACCGGGGCCGCTGGTCAGCCTGGTGCTGGTGACCGCCGCGGTGCTGGCCGGCGCGACCGGCGGCGCCTCGGCCGCGGTCGCGGTGCTCGGCGTGCCGCTCGCGCTGCTCTGCCTGGTCACGCTCTCCCGGGCGGTCGCGGCGGGCAACGCCCGGATGCTCTCCAGCCGGCGCGGCAAGGACTTCGCGATCTTCGGCGGCCTGGCCTTCGCCCTCCTGGTGCAGGTCGCCAACGTCGGCTCGCAGAGCATCCTCGGCCGCCGGGGCGGGCCGATCGACCTCAGCCCGCTCAAGCCGATCGCCTCCGTGCTGCGCTGGATCCCGCCGATCAGCGCGGCGGACGCGCCGCGCACCGCCGGCGAGGGCCGGTACGGGCTGGCGCTGCTCCAGCTCGCCGCGGCCGCCGCGCTGCTGGCGCTGCTGCTGCGCTGGTGGCGGCGGAGCCTGCAGGAGCTGATGGTGACCGCCGACTCCTCCACCCTGGAGGTCGCCCGCGGGGTGCAGGACTCGCGCGGCTGGCGGTTCCTGCCGCAGGGCCGGACCGGCGCGGTAATGCAGCGGCACCTGCGGTATGCCTGGCGCGAGCCGCGGGCCAAGGCGGCGCTGTTCACCAGCATCGGGATGACGCTGGTGATCTGCGTGCTGTCGATGGTCCAGGGCTGGGCGAGCGTCTACCTGCTGGCGATGACCGGGGTGTTCCTCGGGCTGCAGATGCTCAACCTGTTCGGCATGGACGGCTCGGCGTTCTGGATGGTCGCCGCCACCCTGCGCACCCCGGCCGACGCCCGCTCCGAGCTGCGCGGCCGGGCGTACGCGGTGCTGTCGTACGCCGTCCCCGTGACGCTGCTGCTCGGGCTGGTCCTGGCGGCCGTCACCGGCCGGTGGAGCGAGCTGCCGTCCGCGCTCGGCCTGGCGCTGACGCTGCTCGGCTGCGGGATCGCGCTGGGCGCGATGTTCAGCGTCCTGGCGCCGTACACCATGCCGGCCGACAGCAACCCGATGCGCAACGCCGCCCCGGGCCAGGGCGGGCTGATCCTGCTCAACCAGTTCGGCTCGATGCTCGGCGTCGCCCTGCTGGCGCTGCCGGTCGGCGGCTACCTCGCCTGGGCCCTGGTCTCCGACGGCCCGAGCTGGCCGGTGCTGCTGGTCGGCCCGCTGTACGGCGCCCTGGTCGCGGCCCTCGGCGTCCGCCTCGCGGCGGCCCGCCTGCTGGACCGCACCCCGGAGATCCTCGCCAAGGCCGTCGAGCGCTGAACCGCTCTCCCGTCGGTCCCGCCGCCGCTCCGGCATCATGGGCAGGAGGAGCCGGGCCGTCGTGGCACCGTCGAGGAGAGCAGGGACACACCGTGGGCGAGCGCGCGCAGCAGGCCGGGACCGCCGGACCGCTGCTGGAGCAGGCGGTGCGGTCGGTGGTGACGGCCCCGGAGGAGGCGCTGGACCTCGCCCTGGACACCGGGGCCTCGCTGCTGGCCGCCTCGGCCGGGCAGTGGCCGGAGGTCGGCCGGGCGCTGCTCGGGTACGCGGACACGGCCGTCGGCCGCTGCTGGTCCGCCGGGTGGCGGCCGGCCGACCTGGCCCGGGTGGTGCGGCGCGAGCTGAAGCCCGTCCACCTGGCCCTCGCGGTGGACCTGATCGCCGCCGAGGGCCGCCGCCACCCCGCGGCCGCCCTGGACCGGCGCTGGCTGGAGCAGCTGCGCGAGCTGGAGGCCGAGGTGTGGTGGTCCGGCGACGACGAGTACCTCGGCGCCTTCGCCGACCGGCACCGGCTGGACCGCTTCGCGCTCGCCACCGCCGCCCTGGAGCTGCTGCGCACCTGGGGCCGGCTGCCGCCGATCGCCCCGGTGGGGCCCGCCCCCGGGCAGGCGGTGCGGCCGCAGCACGCGGGGCCGGTGAGCGGCGAACCGCGGATGCTGGCGCGGATCCGGGCGCTGCTGGCCAAGGCCGAGTCCACCGAGTACCCGGAGGAGGCCGAGGCGCTGACCGCCAAGGCCCAGCAGCTGATGGCCCAGCACAGCATCGACGACGCGCTGCTGGCCGCGTCCGGTGCCGACCGCGACACCCCGGCGGCGCTGCGGATCGGGGTGGACAACCCGTACGAGGGCCCCAAGACGATGCTGCTGGACGCGGTCGCGGCGGCCAACCGGTGCCGGGTGGTGTGGGCGAAGGAGTTCGGTTTCTGCACCGTGGTCGGCTTCGACGGGGACCTGGACAGCGTCGAGCTGCTCTACACCTCGCTGCTGGTGCAGGCCACCCACGCGCTCAACAAGGCGGGCTCCCGCAAGGACTCGCGCAGCAAGGCGTTCCGGCAGTCCTTCCTGGTCGCGTACGCGGCGCGGATCCGCGAGCGGCTGACCGCCGCGACCGAGCGCGCCACCAGCGCCGCCGCGGCCGGACGGCACCTGCGCGAGGACGGCACCGAGGAGCAGCTGCTGCCCGACGCGCGGCTGCTGCCCGCGCTCGCCGCCCGCTCCGAGGCGGTGGACCAGGAGATCGGCCGGCTGTTCCCGAAGCTGGTCTCGCAGCGGGTGCGGGTCAGCGACGGCGTGGGCTGGGCGGCCGGACGCGCCGCCGCCGACCGGGCCGCGCTGCACGGGCGCGCCGGGGCGATCCGCCGGTAGGCGCTCACGCCCCGGCGGTCCCCCGGCCGACCCGCGCAAGATCCACAGGAGTCGCCCCGCCTCCCGGGGGACCTGATAGAACGTAGTCCGCCACGAACAAAGGGGGGCTCGACGTGACGGAACCGGCGGCGGAGTCGGGGTACCGGGACCGGGTGCGCGGAACGCTGCTCGGCGGAGCGATCGGCGACGCGCTGGGCTGGCCGGTGGAGTTCCAGCAGCTCCACCAGATCCAGGACCGGTACGGGCCGCAGGGCGTGACCACACTGCCGGCCGGGTCCGGGCCGGTCGAGGTCACCGACGACACCCAGATGACGCTGTTCACCGCCGAGGGCCTGATCCGCGGCTTCGTCCGCGGCTGGACGGGCGGCGGCGGCTCGGTGCCGGAGGCCGTGCACGGCGCCTACCGGCGCTGGCTGCGCACCCAGTTCCAGGACGCGCCGGACACCGGGCCGCAGCCCCGCCCGTACGACGGCTGGCTACTGAGCCGGCCCTTCCTGTACGCGCGGCGGGCGCCGGGCAACGCCTGCCTGAGCGGGGTGTCCGAGCACCCGGTGTTCGAGGCGCCGTCCGCGATCGGGCTGACCGGGCCGATCAACCCGGGTTCCAAGGGCTGCGGCACGGTGATGCGCTCGGCGCCGTTCGGGCTGGCCCGGCTGGGCGTCGAGCAGTCCTTCGGGCTGGCGGTGCAGTGCGCCCAGCTCACCCACGGCCACCCGACCGGCTACCTCGCGGCGGGCGCCTTCGCGGCGCTGGTCGAGCGGCTCGCGCACGGCACCGAGCCGTGGGCGGCGGTCGGCGAGACGGTGGAGCAGATCCGCGAGCTGCCGAGCTCCAAGGAGACCGTCCAGGCGCTGGCCCGGGCGGTGCGGCTGGCCCAGGAGGCCGAGCCCGCGGCGGAGACGGTGGAGCGGGTCGGGCTCGGCTGGATCGCCGAGGAGTGCCTGGCCATCGCCGTGTACTCGCTGCTGGCGGCCACCCTGGACCCCGACCCGGTGCGCACCGCGCTGCTGCTGTCGGTGAACCACTCCGGGGACAGCGACTCGACCGGCGCGGTCTGCGGCAACCTGGTCGGGGCGGCGTACGGCGCCGCGGCGCTGCCCGCCGAGTGGGCCGGGGCGGTCGAGGGCCGGGCGGAGCTGCGGCAGGTCGCGGACGACCTGCTGGTGCTGTTCGGCAGCCGCGACCCCCGGCACCCGGCGCTCGGCGGGCGCTACCCGGCCTGGTGAGCCCGGGGCCCCTCGAACGCCGCCCCGGCCCGTCGGCTACTTCGCCAGCGGGTCGGTGACCTGGCCGAGGAACAGCGGCGCCCCGCCCCGGGCGTCCCGGATCAGGAACAGGAACGGCCGGTCCAGGTACAGCTGGACCGGCCGGTCGGCGTTCGGCGCCGCCGCCGCCTCGACCCCGGCACCGCTGCCGGCCGCCGCGACCGTCCCCTCCTCGTCGACCTCGACGGTGGCCTTCTGCACCACCGTTCCGACGACCAGCGGCTCCTTGGCGATGCCGGTGAGATCGGCCTTGTCGAAGGCCGAGGAGACGCCGAGCGAGCGCAGCGCGGGGGTGAGCTCCTTCGAGGTGCCGAAGCGGAAGCGCGGCAGCCGGAGGTCGACCGGCCGCTCGGCGAGGGCGCCGAGGACGCGGTCGAGCTGGGGCTGGTCCAGGCCCTTGGCGAAGGCGGCGAAGCCGCCCTGCGCGGGGACGATCAGGTCCATCACCAGTGCGCCGTCCGCGTACGGCAGCTCGACGGCCTGCCAGGGCTCGCCGACGATCCCGCCGGAGCCGTCGGCGTACTTGAACTCCCCGGTCTGCGCCATCGTGGGGACGGCCGGGGTGGAGCCGTCGAGCTTGTGGAACGGGCGGTCGGCGGTGTGCGAGGGCTTGAAGGCGGCGGCCCACCGGGCCTTCAGGTAGAGCGCGTCGGTGAGCACCAGCCGGGTGCTCGGGGTGATCGCGTCCCGGCCGAACAGGTCCTTGATCCGGCCGTCGGTGGCCTTCTCCACGGCCGCGTTGACGGTCTTGCGGGCCCCGTCCGGGTCCTTGGCGAAGTCGGCCTGGTGCACGCCGGTGTCGAAGGCGGCGGCCAGGTCGGCCAGGTAGCCCGGCTCGACGGCCAGGCCCTGCTGCGTCCAGAGGTCGTCGCTGCGGCGCAGGGTGAGCCGGTCGGTGGCCGGGACCGGCCGGTTCAACGCGCCGGTGGCGAGCGCGTACTGCCGCGGGTCGAGGTCGGTGTGCAGGGCCTTGGCCAGTTCCCCGGCGGTGGCGCCGCGGGCGCCGGGCAGCAGCATCGCGAGCAGGGTGGCCAGGCCGGACGGCGAGACCACGAGGTTGCCGCCGGCGGCGTCCGGCTGGGCGGTCAGGGCGTGCAGGAGGTCGAGGCCGAAGGCGTCGGTGGCGGCCGCGGTGGCG
>NZ_JBHVEU010000204.1:0-15425 GCF_042802075.1 Kitasatospora sp. NPDC057518 | reverse complement strand
GGCCCCGGCCGCTGTGGCGACCGGGGCCCGAACCTGGCACTCGGAGCAGCCGGAGAGGTCAGAGCGGCAGGAGCCGCTCAGAGTGCCCCGAGCAGGCCGCAGAGGGCGATGAGGCCGCAGATGCCGAAGTTGACCAGCTTGTGGGACAGGAAGATCGCGGCGAACTCGCGGATGGTCGCGCTCGGCCAGTAGTAGCGGGCGGTGGGGGAGCCGAAGACGTGGCCGTTGACGCCGGTCTCGCGGGCGAGCAGGGCGGCCCGGAAGGCGTGGAAGTTGTTGGTGACCACGACACAGCGGTAGTCGGGCTTGGCCTGTTCCATGATGGCCTTGCTGAACCGCAGGTTCTCCTCGGTGGTGCGCGAGCGGTCCTCCCGTTCGATGTGCTCGGCGGGGAAGCCGTGTTCGACCAGGTAGTCGGCCATCGCATGGGACTCCGGCAGCTTCTCGTCCGGCCCCTGGCCGCCGGAGGTGATGAGCACCGGCGGGTTGCCGCGGGCGGCCTGCTTCTCGTACACCTCGCGGCCCCGGTTCAGCCGGCTGGCGAGCAGCGGCGGGACGCGCTCGCCGCCGATCAGTCCGGAGCCGAGCACGACCACGAAGTCCACGTCCTGGCGGGGCCGGTGGCGGCCGTAGAGGAAGGCGTAGCCGATGAAGCAGGTGAAGAGGAAGGAGACGTAGCCGATCACCAGGAGCAGGGTGCCGACCACGATGCCCAGTCGGGCCGAGCGGAGGGCGAGGGCCACGAACAGCATCAGGATGACGGCGACGATGCCCAGACCGGCGAGCAGCGAGAGCAGGTTGGCCGGCCGTCTGCCCTCTTTGCGGATCATGGTCAGGCCGTTGGCGATGAGGAACCAGATCAGGGCCACCGTTCCGACGGTCGGCAGGAGGAAGATCGCCACCATCGCGATCTCCACCACCAGGGTGGGGGCTCTGCGCAGTTCGGCGAGCACGGCGAGGGAGAGCAGTGAGACGGCGATGCCGAGCAGGATGGCGTTGCTGAACTGGCGACGGTCGCGTAGTACCCCGAGTCCGAACAGGACGAAGAACAGGGCGGCTGGGGCATAGGCGATCATGCGCCGTATTCTACGGTTGCCGTAGGGCCGGGCCGTTGGCCGGAACGGCCCGACCCCAGGGCTGCGGAGCGCTCAGGCGAAGCGTTCGATCGCGGCCAGGACTGCCTCCCGCATCCGCGGACTCCCCGTGTGCCCGGACTCGTCGATGACCGTGAGCCGTGCGTCCGGCCAGGCCTTGGCCAGCTGCCAGGCGGTGGCGAGCGGTCCGCCGAGGTCCAGTCGGCCGTGGATCAGCTCGCCGGGGATTCCGGCCAGCCGTCCGGCGTCGCGCAGCAGTTGGCCGTCCGGCAGGAAGGCCTGGTGCGAGAAGTAGTGGGCGGTGATCCGGGTGAAGCCCATCAGCGCCTCGGAGGGGCGGTCGGTGTACGCGTTCGGCTTGCCCAGCGACTCGTGGGAGATGACCGCGTCCTCCCAGGTGGCCCAGGCGTTGGCGGCGGCCCGGCGGACGGACTCGTCGGCGCTGTTGAGCAGCCGGCTGTAGGCGGCGAGCAGTTCGACGGTGTCCCCGTCCCGGTCGGCGGGCGGAAGGAAGTCCCGGAACTCCTCCCAGGGCCCGGGCAGGAAGCGGCCCACGCCCCGGTAGAGCCAGTCGGTCTCCTCGGGGCGGGTCATGGTGACCCCGCAGATCACGATCGCGGAGACCCGTTCCGGGTGGGCCTGCGCGTACGCGAGGATCAGTGTGGAGCCCCACGAGCCGCCGTACAGCAGCCACTTGTCGATGCCGAGGTGCTCGCGCAGCCGCTCCATGTCGGCGATCAGGTGCGCCGTGGTGTTGTGCTCCAGGCTGGTCGACGGGTCGGCGGCGTGCGGCCGGCTGAGCCCGCAGCCGCGCTGGTCGAACTGGACGAGGTGGTAGCGCTCCGGGTCGAAGTACCGCCGGGTGCCCGGGTTGTGGCCGGAGCCGGGCCCGCCGTGCACCACCACGGCCGGCCTGCCGGCCGGGTCGCCGGAGGCGTTCCAGTGGATCAGCTGACCGTCGCCGACGTCCAACAGGCCTTGTGCGTAGGGTTCGTAGAGGGGGTACGGCTCGGGCATCGGTGACTCCTCCGTGGTCGTACGGGCGGGGGCCCGGTGAGCCTACCCGTTGCCGGAGGCCGGGGTCCGGCCCGAGGAGGCGGCGTGGATGGAGGCCCGGGACGGGGAGGACCGGCCCCGGGCCCCGGGCTCAGCGCCGCTCCGGCGGCAGCAGGGCCGCGAGGCCGTCGAGGATCCGCTGGACGCCGAACTCGAAGCGGGCGTCCATGTTCGGCTCGGTGAGGTCGTCGGCGAGGTCGACCAGGTTGGGGAAGGTCTCGGCGGGCAGGGCGCGGAACAGGTCTCCGGCGGCGTCGGCGATGTCCCGGCGGCTGGTGCCGAGGACCTCGGAGGCCGAGATCGGCGACTGCTCCTGGAGCACGAAGCCCTGGACGAAGGCGCCGAGCAGGTAGCTGGCCATGGCGGCGTCGGCGTCGGTGAAGCCGGCCGCGCGGAGCCGGTCCAGCTGGTCCTCCATGAGCCCGAGCAGGTTGGGTCCGGGGGCGAGCCGGCCGGCGACGACCTTGGCCGCGTCCCGGGTGCCGAGCAGCAGGCGGCGGTAGCGCCAGCAGTACGCGTGGAACTGTTCGCGCCAGTCGCCCTCGCGCGGCGGGGGCTCGGCGGAGCCCATCACCGCGTCGGTGAGCAGGTCGAGGAGTTCCTGCTTGTTGCGGACGTGCCAGTACAGCGAGGCCGCCTTGACGCCGACCTCGGCGGCGACCTTGCGCATGGACAGCCCGGCCAGGCCGTCCCGTTCCAGGACGCGCAGTGCGGCCTGGGCGAGGGCCTCCCTGGTCAGGGCGGGTGTCGCGTCGTCGGTTCCGGGTGTGTCGGTGTGGTTCTGCGGCATGGCTGTGCGGACGCCTCCGGTGGTGCGGTCGATTCCCGCTTGCAATCTAACACCGTTAGGTGCACTCTGTGGCTGTCACGCCGACCCCTAACACTGTTAGGGGCTCATGATTGGAAGGGAACCCATGGAGAAGTCGAGCGCCCGCCGCAAACGGCTCGCGCTGCTCACGCTCTGCATCGCCATGTTCATGGCCATGCTGGACAACGTCGTCGTCAATGTCGCCCTGCCCCGCATCGGGCAGGAGCTGGACCCCGGGATCAGCGGTCTCCAGTGGGTCGCGGAGGGCTACAGCCTGGTCTACGCGGCACTCGTCCTGACCGGCGGCGCGCTGGGCGACCGCCACGGCCGTACCCGGATGTTCGTACTGGGGCTCGGCCTGTTCACGCTCGGCTCCGCCGTGGCCGCGCTCGCCGGAACGATCGGCGTGCTGGTCGCGGGCCGGATGGTCCAGGGGGTCGGGGCCGCGCTGCTCACCCCCGGCAGTCTGACCCTGCTGGGGCACGTGTTCACCGACGAGCGCGAGCGGGCCAAGGCGATCGGCGTGTGGTCCGGGGTGTCCGCGATCGGCCTCTCGATCGGTCCGGTGATCGGCGGCCCGCTGGTCGAACACTTCGGCTGGGCCAGCGTGTTCTGGATCAACGTGCCGATCGGCGTGGCCGGCGTCCTGCTCGCCGCCAAGGTCCTCCCGGAGATCCCGCCGCGCCCCCGGCGGATCGACTTCGGCGGGTTCGCGCTCTCGGCGGCGGGCCTCGGCCTGCTCGTCTACGCCTTGATCGAGGGCCCCACGCGAGGCTGGACCGACCCCCGGGTGACCGGCTGCGGCGCTGTCGCCGTCGTCCTGCTGGCCGCCTTCCTGCTGCTCGAACTGCGCCTGGCCGAGCCGATGCTGGAGCTGCGGCTGTTCCGGGACGGCGCGTTGAGCGGTGCGCTGCTCAGCGGGTTCATGGTGAGCTTCGGGATGTTCGGGGCGCTGTTCTTCCTGCCGCTGATGATGCAGGGCGTGCTCGGCTGGTCCCCGTCCGGCGCGGGGTACGCCGGGCTGGCGATGACCGCGATGCTGGTGGTCGCCGGGCCGCTGTCCGGCCGGTTCGCCGCCCGGTACGGCCCCCGGCCGCCGATGGTGCTGGGCCTCGCGCTGTGCGCGCTCGGTCTCGGCGGGCTGTCGCTGTACGGCGACCACGCCCGCTACCCGGAGTACCTGTGGACGCTGTTCACGATGGGCTTCGGCATGGGGCTGACCTTCACCCCGGTCTCGGTCGCGGTGCTCCAGCGGGTCGCCCCGGCGCAGACCGGGATGGCCTCGGCGACCGTCAACACCCTGCGCGAACTCGGCGGCGTGCTCGGGATCGCGGTGCTCGGCGCCGTCCTGACCAACCGGATGACCGACGGGCTGACCTCGGCCCTGCACCGGCTCGGCGTCCCGCCGGAGGCCGTCGGCCCGATCGCGGACGCGCCGACCGGTGCGGCCCACGGCGGTGGCGGCGCGGCCGGGGCACTGCCCGAGCCGGTGCGCCAGGCGGTGGACGGGGCCTTCGTCGACGGCATCCACCTCGCGCTGCGCTGCGGCTCGGCCGCGCTCGCCGTCACCGCGGTCCTGGTCGCCGTCCTGGTCGGCCGGGCCCGCCCGCTCGCCCCGGCGGCCTCCGAAGAGCCGCGGCCGGAGGACCTGGCCGGGGCGGGCGTCGCCTGAGCCGCCGGGACCGACCGGTGACGTGCTGTCAGGAGGTCGCGGGAGGTTGCGCGTGGTCACAGGAGGTCGCGCGAGGTCAGCGGATCCCTTCCACCGCCGCCTGCGCCGTGCGGGCCAGTTCGCGCCGGGCGCCCGCCCGGCCGGGCCGGGGCCCGGGAGGAGGTATCGGCGGCAGGAAGGTCACGTCGGCGACCAGCCCGCGGGCCGCGACCACCCGGGCGAGCGAGGTGAGCAGCCCGTCGTCCCCGATGAAGGCGGGCACGCTGGTCGGCCGTCCGTCCGCCAGCCGGTAGCGGATCGTCACCGGCTGGACGTCGGCACCCGCCTCCACCGCCGCCTGGAACAGCGCGGGCCGGAACCGGCCGCTCTCCCGCCCGCACCAGGTCGACCCCTCCGGGAAGACGATCACCGGGTGGCCGGAGCGCAGCACCTCGGCCACCGTCGCGACGGTGTCCGGCAGCGTCCGCAGCCGGTCGCGGTCCAGGAAGACGGTGCCGCCCAAGGCGATCAGCGGTCCGAGCACCGGCCACCGGCGGACCTCGGTCTTGGCCAGCGACCGGCCCGGCCGCCCGGCGGCGAGCAGCGGTATGTCCAGCCAGGACACGTGGTTGGCCACCACCAGCACCCCGCCGTCCGCGCCGGGCCCCCAGCCGTCGGGCCCGGCGAGGTGGACCGTCACCCCGAGGGTGCGCAGCACGACCCGGGCCCAGAGTCGGGCCAGCCGGTTCCGGGCGCGGTCCGGGAGCAGCCGGACCGGCGGGAGGAGCACGACCCCGGCCAGCACCGCCGCCAGACAGGCCGTCAGCCGCAGCGCCCGCCGGGGGTGGGAGACCCTCGGCGGGACGTCGGCCAGGCAGGTCTCGGGCCGGCAGGTCGCGGTGGGCAGCCAGACGCTCACGACGAGGCGCCCGAGGCGGGTCCGCCGGACAGGAAGTGCCGCAGGTAGCGCGGGTCGGTGCGCTCCAGCGACAGCAGCACGTACAGGTCGGCGCAGTCGAAGTCCGGGTCGTACGCGGGCGCGCCGCAGACCCAGGCGCCGAGCCGCAGGTAGCCGCGGAGCAGGGCCGGCAGCGCGCCCCGCTCGGCGCGCGCCACCCCGGTGGCGTCCCAGGGACGGTGCGGGGTGACCCGGTACTCCTCGGGCGCCAGGTGCTTGGCGCTGACGGTGTCCCAGACCCGGGCCGCGGTGGCGCCGCCGTCCGCCAGCTCGATCGAGCAGCAGCCGCCGACCCAGGTGTTGCCGGTGTCGGCCATGTAGCGCGCGATGCCGCCCCACATCAGGTTGATGACGGCGCCGTTGCCCCGGTGGTCCGGGTGGATGCAGGAGCGCCCGAGCTCGACCAGGCCGGGGCGGACCGGCGCGAGCGCGGAGAGGTCGAACTCGCCGTCGGAGTACAGCCGTCCGGCCCGGCGCGCGGCCTCGGGGCGCAGCAGCCGGTAGGTGCCGACGACGGCGCCCTGCTCGCCCTCGCGGACCAGCAGGTGGTCGCAGAACTCGTCGAAGGGGTCGACGTCCAGGCCCGCGACCGGGCTGTGCAGTTCGGCGCCCAGCTCGGTGCCGAAGACCTGGTGGCGCAGCCGCTGGGCGGCGCGCACGTCGTCCTCGTCGCGGGCGAGGGAGACGGTGTACGAGGCCGGGGCGGCGGGCCGGTGGGGGCGGGGCGCGGGGACCGCCGGGGCGTCGTGGGTGGTGGTGACTGCGGACGGAGCGTACGTGGGGACGGTGGTCATGGCGGACCCTCCAGGGCAGCACGATCGGCGGTGCCGTGGATCACCAGGGCACCGTCCCGGTCCGCAGGCGGTTGGGCGTGGACGCGAACCGGTCCCCGTGTTTCTCTCCGAATCGGTTGGCATTCATGTTGCGGCCCGGAGGACCGCAGATGTGCACCTGTTGAATGGCACCACCCGTGGCCCGGCGGTCATCTGCCCGGCACCGGGCGCTCGTTCGCGGGGGGTGGACAACACGCACCACGGGGGCGTACGGCCGCACCGCACGCCCCCGTTGTCGCGACCCCGCGGTCGTCACGCGGCTGCTGTCACGCCGCTGTCGTCACGATCGCGCCGTCACGCCGCTCGCGTCACGTCGCCGTCGTGACGATCCGACGTACCGCTGTCGTGACGAGAGCGGCGCGCCGCTCAGAACGCCCGCCAGCCCTCCGGGTCGACCCCGCCCGGGACGGCGCCGGCCGGGCCGTACGGCTCGCGGGTGTAGACGAAGGAGCCGACGTCGAGGTGGCTGACCGTGCCGTCGGGGTGGCGGACCACCCGCAGGGTCTCGCCCGCGTAGTAGTTCTCCACACCGGTCCAGGTGCCGTCCGGCTCGGGCCGGAAGCGCGAGCCCCGGCCCCGGCCGGTGAGCGGGGCGAGCTCCAGCACCCGCCCGGGCCGCAGCCGCAGGGCGGCCGGCGCTGCGCCCCAGTACCAGGGACCGGTGAGCTCCAGCAGCTCCGCGTCCACCTCGGCGAGCGGGCGCCACGGTTCGGGCAGCCGGGGCTCCAGGTCGGCGGTGAGCGCGATCAACTCGGCGGCCAGCGACGCGGCGCTGGCACCGCTGGTGGCGTTGGAGAGGGCGTACGCGGCCAGGCCGTCGGTCTCGCTGATCCACAGGCCCGCGGTGAAGCCGGGCATCGAGCCGGTGTGCCCGTACAGCAGCCGGCCCTCGTCGCGGCGCAGTTGCAGGCCGAGGCCGTAGCCGCTGGTCCACTCGGCGTCGTCCGGGGCGACGGCCGGGCGGCGCATCTCGGCGACGGTGTCGGCGGACAGCACCTTGTCGTCGCCGGCCGTCAGGAAGGCAGCCCAGCGGGCCAGGTCGGCGATGGTGGACCAGAGTTGGCCCGCCGGCGCCATCAGCCCGGTGTCGGTGAGCGGCTCGGGCAGCATGACGTCGGCCCAGGGGTGGACGGCGAAGCCCCCGGCGTGCGGGTGCTCGGGCAGCAGCGTGGTGCGGTCCATGCCGAGCGGGGCCAGCACCTCGCGGCGCAGCACCTCGCCCCAGGGCTCGCCGCGCAGCTTCGCGACCAGGGCGCCGAGCAGCGCGTAGCCGGGGTTGGAGTAGTGGTGTACCCGCCCGGCGGGGTGCTTCAGCGGCCGGTCGGCCTCCAGGACGTCGTCGAGGCCGGGGCGCAGCGAGCCCTCGGTCCGCTCCCACCACGGGCCGGGGGTCTCGGCCGTCAGGCCGGAGGAGTGCGCGAGCAGTTGGACGACGGTCGCGTCGTCGGCGGGGGTGCCGGGCAGGTGGCGGGAGAGCGGGTCGGCGAGGTCGAGCAGGCCCTCGTCGCGCAGCCGCATCACCAGCACGGCGACGAAGGTCTTGGTGAGCGAGCCGATCCGGTACTGGACGTCCGGGGTCGGCGCGTGCCCGTCGACCATGCTGCGGGCGCCGCTCCACACCGGCCGCCCGTCGCGCAGCACCCCGGCGACCATCGAGGGCGTGCGCCCCTCGGCCTGGGCGACGGCGAGCCGGTGCAGCAGGGCTCGGCGGGTGGCGGGCAGCAGCTCGGAGGGGAGGTCGGTCATGTGGGCTTCTGGACTCATCGACATGTGCACGGACAGTAGTCCAGCCCGGCCGCGACGCCGACCCAATAATCCCGCGCACGGGCCCCATAACCCCGCGCCCGGGCCCGGTGACCGGATCAGGCCGGGCCCGGTCGCCGGATCAGCCCGGCAGCGGCGGCAGTTCCGGCCGTTCCAGCCAGGCCTCGAAGAGCGGGCCGAGCGGGGAGGCGGTGTACCGGGCGGCGTGTGCGCGCAGGTCGGCGGTGGCGACCACGCCGTGCCGGTTGGCGCCCGTCCAGTCCCGCAGCATCGCGAAGAACGCGTCGTCGCCGAGCGCCCGCCGCAGCGCGTGCACCACCAGCCCGCCGCGCTGGTACAGCCGGTCGTCGAACATCAGCCTGCGGCTCGGGTCGCCGAGCGTCAGGTCCTGCGGAAGTCCGGCCAGCAGTCGGTGCGCGGCGGCGGCGTGCACGGCCGCGCCCGGGCCGCCGGCGTGCTCGGACCAGAGCCACTCCGCGTACTTGGCGAAGCCCTCGTTGAGCCAGATGTGCCGCCAGTCGGCGATGGTGACGCTGTTGCCGAACCACTGGTGGGCCAGCTCGTGGGCGATCAGCCGCTCGCGTTCCCAGCCGCCGCCGAGGTGGTTGGTGCCGAAGGTGGCGACGCCCTGTGCCTCCACCGGGACGTCCAGCTCCTCGTCCGCGACGACCACCGCGTACTCGCCGAACGGGTACGGGCCGAAGACCTCGCCGAAGTAGGCCGCCATCTCCGGCTGCCGGGCGAAGTCCCGGGCGAAGGCGGCGGCCAGCCGCTCCGGCACGTAGCCGGTCTGCGGCACCGCCGGGCGCACCGCCAGCGGCACCGGCCGGTAGTGCCCGATCGACACCGTCACCAGGTACGTCGGGGTCGGCGCGCTCTGCTCGTACACCCAGGTGGTGCTGGACGCCCGGGTGGTGCGGGTCAGCAGCCGGCCGCTCGCCACCACCGTGAACGGGGACGGCGTGGTGACCGCCAGCTGGTAGGTCGCCTTGTCGGCGGGGCGGTCGTTGCACGGGAACCAGGACGGCGCGCCGACCGGCTGGCTCGCCACCAGCGCGCCCTCGGTCAGCTCCTCCCAGCCCAGGCCGCCCCACGGGCTGCGCACCGGGCGCGGGTTGCCCGCGTAGTGCACCTCGACGGTGAACGCCGCGCCCGGCGCGAGCGCCCTGGCGGGGCGGATCCGCAGTTTTCCGCCGCGGTGGGTGTAGCGGGCGGCCTTGCCGTCGACCAGCACCCGGCCGATCCGGAACTCGGCCAGGTCGAGCGCGAACTCGGCCAGCGCCGCGTCCGCGACCGCGCTCAGCCGGGCCGAGCCGGCCAGCCGGTTGGGCCCGGGCCGGTAGTCCAGCGCCAGCTCGTAGCGGTGCACCCGGTAGCGGTGGTCGCCGCTGTTCGGGAAGTACGGGTCCGGGGCGCCGGCGGCCGCCGGGACGTGCTTGGGCTTCACGGGGACGTGCGCTTCCTGCGGGCCGGGACGGGGGGACGGGGAGGTGGTCACGGCGTGCTCTGCCACGCCTCGATCGGGTTGCCCAGCCACCGCGTGTCGGCGGGGACGGACTCGGCGCGCATCACCAGCGAGGCCGGGCCCAGCGTGCTGCGCGCGCCCACCGTGCTGCCGGGCAGCACGATGCCGCCCGGGCCCAGGGTGGCGCCCTCGCGGAGGACCACAGTATCCATCCGCATGATCCGGTCGTGGAAGAGGTGCGTCTGCACCACGCAGCCCCGGTTGATGGTGACCCCGTCGCCGAGGGTGACCAGGTCCGCCTCCGGCAGCCAGTAGCTCTCGCACCAGACCCCGTGCCCGACGTGCGCGCCGATCGAGCGCAGCCACAGGTTCAGCACCGGGGTGCCCGGCACCGCGCCGACCAGCCACGGCACCGCCAGCATCTCCACGAAGGTGTCCGCCAGCTCGTTGCGCCACACGAAGCCGCTCCACAGCGGGTGCTCCACCGCCCGGAACCGCCCGACCAGCAGCCACTTGGCGGCCGCCGAGACCAGGCAGGCCAGCGCGCCGGCCGCCAGCAGCACCAGGCCCGACAGCAGCGCGGCGGTCAGCGGCGAGCCGGCCGCCAGCCAGGACAGCGCCGCCGCGGTCAGCAGGCCCAGCGCCGCCGAGGCCAGCACCGGCACCAGCCGGGCCACCTCGACCAGGCCACGCGCCCACAGCAGCCGGGCCGGCGGCTCGTAGGTCAGGCTCTGGTCGGCCAGGTCCGCCGAGCGCGGCAGCCGCATCGGCGGCATGCCCAGGTACGAGCCGCCCTTCTTCGCCTTCGCCGGTGTCGCCGACAGCACGCCCACCAGGCCGCGCTTGGGCACCGAGCGGCCCGGCGCGGTCATCCCCGAGTTGCCGAGGAACGCCCGCTCGCCGACCTTCGCCTCGCCGAGCCGCACCCAGCCGCCGCCGAGTTCGTACGGGGCGATCAGGGTGTCGTCGGCCAGGAACGCGCCGTCGCCGACCGTGGTCAGGCTGGGCAGCGCCAGCACCGTGGACACCTCCGCGCCCCGGCCGACCCGCATCCCGAGGGTGCGCAGCCACAGCGGCGTGACCAGCCCGGCGTAGAGCGGGAACAGCACCTCGCGGGCCCGGTCCATCAGCTGGGTGACGGTCCACGCCTGCCAGCCCACCCGGCCGTGCAGCGGGTGCGTTCCGGGCACCAGGCCGGTGCTCAGCAGCCGGACCAGCACCACCAGCTGCGCTGCGTACACCGCGCCGAACGCCAGCGTGGCGGGCAGCAGGCCGAGCAGCGCGCCGCCGAGCGCCGGGCCGAGCGCCGTGCCCTGGTCGACGAACCGGGACAGCACGGCCAGCGCGGCGAGCGCCGGCAGCGCCGGGAGCAGGCCGAGCACGGCACCGCTGGCGCCGTACAGCGAGGCCCAGCGGGCCCGGCGGGCGGGGCGCTCCTTGGGCCAGGCGCGTTCGGTGCGGCCCAGCTTGACGGCGGGCGCGCCGCCCCAGCGCTGGCCGGTCGGCACCTGCCCGGTGACGCTGGAGCCGGCCGCCACCTGGGCGCGCTTGCCGACCCGGGCGCCGGGCAGCAGCGTCGACCGGGTGCCGACCACGGCACCGGAGCCGATCTTGACCTGGCCGATCAGCAGCCGGTCGCCGTCCAGCCAGTAGCCGCACAGGTCCACCTCGGCCTCGACCGCGCAGCCGCGGCCCAGCTTCAGCATCCCGGTGACCGGCGGCAGCGAGTGCAGGTCCACCTCGGGCCCGACCTTGGCGCCCAGCGCCCGGGCGTAGCGCGTCAGCCAGGCGCCGGACAGCGAATCCGCGCCGCTCAGCTCGGCCAGCCGCTCGGCGGTCCACAGCCGCAGGTGGACGGAGCCGCCGCGCGGGTGGCTGCCCGGGCGCACGCCGCGCAGCAGGAGCCGGGCGCCGCCCGCCGCGAGGGCCAGCCGGCCCGCCGGGGTGTACAGCGCGAGCGCGCCCGCGCCGACCCACCACCAGGAGGCGGTCGGCGCCCACGGGTAGTCGCCGAGGTGGGTCAGCAGGTTCCCGGCGGCCAGCAGGGCGACCGTCCAGCGCAGGCCGACGACGGTGAACAGCGGGACCAGCAGGAGCAGCTGGAGCAGCTTGGCCCTGGTCGGCACCAGGGCGACGGTACGGGCCTCGGCGCTCTCGCCGGCGGAGCGCTCCAGGTGCCGGGCGAGCTTGCGCAGCGTCGGGTGCTGGTAGATGTCCAGCACGGCCGCGCTCGGGTAGCGGGTGCGCAGCAGGGTGGTCAGCCGGGCGGCGGCCAGGCTGCCGCCGCCGATCGCGAAGAAGTCGTCGCGCGGGCCGCCGACCCGCACGCCGAGGATCTCCGACCACTGCTCGGCCAGCCAGGCCTCGGTGCCGTACAGCTCCTCGCCGGGGCCCGCGTTCTCCAGCTCGGGCAGCGGCCAGGGCAGGGCGGCCCGGTCGACCTTGCCGGAGGTCCGGGTGGGCAGGGCCTCGACGGTCGCCAGCAGCGGCACGAGGGCGGCGGGCAGCTCGGCGCGCAGCCGCTCGACGGCCTGCTCGCGGTCGAAGCCGTCCTGGACCACCAGGTAGCCGACCAGCAGCTGGTTGCCGCCGCGCGCGGTCCGGACGGCGGCCGCCGCGCCCGCCACGCCGGGCAGGGCCTGCAGGGCCGCGTCGACCTCGCCGAGCTCGATCCGGCGGCCGCCCAGCTTGATCTGCTCGTCGGTGCGGCCGAGGAACAGCAGGCCGGCCGGGTCCGCCTGGACCAGGTCGCCGCTGCGGTAGGCGCGCTCCCAGCCCAGCGAGGGCAGCGGCGCGTACTTCTCGGCGTCCTTCTCCGGGTCGAGGTAGCGGGCCAGGCCCACCCCGCCGATCACCAGCTGCCCGGTGCCGCCGGGGGCGACCGGCAGGCCGGCCTCGTCCACCACGGCGAGGTCCCAGCCGTCCAGCGGAAGGCCGATCCGCACCGGGCCCTCGCCGGTCAGCAGGGCGGCGCAGGCGACCACGGTGGCCTCGGTGGGGCCGTAGGTGTTCCACAGCTCGCGGCCCTCGGTGACCAGGCGCTGCACCAGCTCGGGCGGGCAGGCCTCGCCGCCGAAGATCAGCAGCCGCACCTCGTTGAGGGCCTCGGCCGGCCACAGCGCGGCCAGGGTCGGGACGGTGGAGACCACGGTGATCTCCTGCTCGGCCAGCCACGGGCCGAGGTCGGCGCCGCTGCGCACCTGGGAGCGGGGGACCGGCACCAGGCAGGCGCCGTGCCGCCAGGCCAGCCACATCTCCTCGCAGGAGGCGTCGAAGGCCACCGAGAGGCCGGCCATCACCCGGTCGCCGGGGCCGATCGGCTCCTCCTGGAGGAAGAGCGCGGCCTCGGCGTCCACGAAGGCGGCGGCGTTGTGGTGGGTGACGGCCACGCCCTTCGGCTTGCCGGTCGACCCGGAGGTGAAGATGATCCAGGCGTCGTCGGCGGGGGTGGGGCGGCGCTCCAGGGCGGGAGCGCGCTCGCCGGTGGTCGCCAGGCCGCGTTCGGCGCCGAGCACGGCGGCGACGGCGGCCTCGCCGAAGACCAGCTCGGCGCGCTCGTCCGGGTCCTCGGCGTCCACCGGGACGTAGGCGGCCCCGGCGGCGAGCACCGCGAGGATCGAGACGTACAGGTCGTTGGTGCCGGAGGGCACGCGCACGCCGACCCGGTCGCCCGGGCCGATCCCGGCGGCGGCCAGTCGGCGGCGCAGCTGCTCGACCTCGGCGGCCAGCGCGCGGTAGCTGAGCACGGTGTGCCCGTCGTCCAGGGCGGGCTCGTCGGGGTGGGCGGACACGGTGGCGTCCAGCACGTCGACCAGGGTGCGCGGGGCGGCGGCCGGGCGGCCGGGGAACAGGGCGAGGGCCGGCTCGGCCTGCGGCACCGGCGCCTGGGCGGGCTCGGCGTGGGGCGTGGACCCCTGGACGGGTTCGGCGTGGGGCGTCGGATCCTGCGGTGGCGTGGGGTACTGCTCCGGGTGGCTCGGTTCAGCTGTCATGGCAGCCGTGCGCTCCTCGTCCTCGCCCCGTTCCGACCGATGCCCGGCCCCTGGGGCGGTGGGAGCACCGCCTGATCGGGTGACCCCACTCCGGGGCCGGAGCGGACAACCCGACCGATGGTAGCCCCGGCGCGGCGACCCGGCAGGAGCGGACACACGGCCCAACTGGCGCCGGAGTGGCCGAATCTGACGCTTCATCAGTCAATAACTGAGCCCCGTTGGAACCCATGTGACGAGGTGTCAGTGGAATTGACGGACCGTCAGGTCGATTCTTCGACCGTGATCCACACCACAGCGAATGCTGCTCCCTTCGGGTGGCGGGCCGTCGGCGGGCCGGGTTTCGCGCTCCGGTCCCCTCGGTCCGGCCCCGGCCCGCCGTACGGCCCGGCGGTCAGCGGAACCGGTGCAGGTTCTCGCCGAGGAAGGCCTCCAGGGTGCGCGGAGCGCGTCCGGCGAGGCGGAGGAAGGTGTCGTCCGGCGTCTCCTTGCGGACCACCGCGAGCTGCTGGATCTCCACCACGTGGGTGGCCAGCCAGTCCGGCATCCCGGCCCGCCCGACCAGGTGGGCGTGCAGCTCGGACGGGCCCAGGTCGAGGTAGCGGACCGGCCGGCCGAGCAGCTCGCCCAGCAGTGCGGTGAGCTCCGGGTAGCTGTAGGCCCGCCCGCCGGTGAGCGGGTAGGTGCCACCGGCGAGCTCGGGGCGGGTGAGCACCTCGGCCGCCGCGTCCCCGATGTCCCGGGCGTCCACGTAGTTGCAGCGCGCCTGTCCCAGCGCGCCGTGCACCATCCCGGCGGCGGCGATGCCGGGCGCCAGGAGCAGCAGCTTCTGCATGAACGCGTACGGCCGCAGGACGGTGGTGGTGATGCCGGAGGAGCGCAGCCGTTCCTCGATCAGGTGGTGGCCGCGGGAGACGGCGACGGGGGAGTCCGGCTCGGCGGCGGGCGCGGAGACCTTGACGATGTGCTCCACGCCGCAGTCGACCGCCGCCTCGATCGCGTTCAGCTCGTACCGGACCTGCTGCGGGCCGTTGGCCATGGTGAGGAAGAGCTGGTGCGCGCCGCGGAAGGCCGCGCGCAGGGAGGCCGGGTCGGCGCCGTCCGCCGGGAGGGTGGCCGTGCGGGCGAGGGTGAGCTCGTCGAGTGCGGCGGCCAGCCGGGCGGGCTCGCGGCTGAGGGCGCGGCTCGGTGCGCCGAGGGCGGCGAGGCTGCGGAGGGTGGCGCCGCCGGTGGCGCCACCGGCGCCCATGATGACGATCATGACGTCTGCCTTTCGGGGAGGGGTGCGGTGGGGAGTCGGTGCTGTGCCGTGCGGGCCGGGCGGCTGCCGCGCCAGTGCCAAGTGGTGATGGTGGCGGCGATCGCCGAGGAGACCGGCAGGTCGATGGGGAGCCGGTGCGGCCACGGGCTGTCGGCCAGCCGGGGGACCTGCGGCAGCCAGTGGGCGGCGGCGAGGCCGACGGCCAGGCCGAGCGCGGCTCCGGCCAGGCCGAGGGCGGCGGCCGCGAGGGCGCGCGGGGTCCGGACCGGCCGGGTGCGGACGGGGCGGCGGCGCAGTGCGGCGCCGAGGGCGGCGGCCACCAGGGCGGAGGTGCCGCCGATGGTGGTGAGCGCGGCGGCCACCAGCTGGGGTTGGCCGGTGACGGCTCCGCCGGCCCCGGCCATGGCGGCGGGCATGGCGTAGGCGAGCAGGACCTCGCGCCACAGGGCGAAGGGCGGGGGAGCGCCGGGGGCCTTCTTGCTCATCGGAGCGGATGTCCTTTCGTTGGTAGTTAGGTACCTAAGTATTTGTGCTTAGGTACCTAAC
>NZ_JBHVEU010000203.1:0-15508 GCF_042802075.1 Kitasatospora sp. NPDC057518 | reverse complement strand
GCCGGCTGCTCCCGCAGGGCCTGGTCGACCACCTCGGCGAGGCGGCGCGGGAGGTGCGGCGCCACCTCCCGCAGCGGGGTGGCCGGGGTCTGCAGGACGACCTGCCACGGGTCGGTGCCGGGCGGGAAGGGGCGGGGGTAGCGGCCGGTCAGCATCCTGTAGAGGCAGGCGGCCAGTCCCCAGACGTCGACCTCTGGGGTGGCGTAGCGGAAGTTGACGATCTGTTGGCGGGGCATGCAGGAGGGCTTGCCGGCCGTGGTGCCGGTGCGGGTCAGGCCGCTGAGGCCCGCCTGGTCGAAGGCCTTGGCCAGGCCGAAGTCCGCCACCTTCGCCACCGGTCGGCCGTCCGGCCCGTGGTCGAGCAGCAGGTTGCCCGGGCTGAGGTCGCGGTGGACCACGCCGGCCGCGTGGGCGTGGGCCAGTCCGGCCAGCGCCTGCAGGGCGAGCGGTACGGCCTCGTCCGCCGGCAGTCGCCCGCCGCGTCGGCCCAGCAGGTCCTCCACGCTGCCGCCGCGGCAGTATTCGAGGGTGAAGAAGAAGGTGCCGCCGGCGAATCCGACCTCGTGCAGGGTGACGATGTTCGGGTGGTGCAGGGTGCGGGTGACGGCGACCTCGCGCAGGAACAGGGCCCGCGCCCGGGTGCTGGCCGCCACCTTGGGCAGCATCAGTTTGAGTGCCACTTCCCGGCCGGTCCCCCGGTGGCGGGCCAGGTGGACGGTGCCCATCCCGCCGCGGCCGAGCTGGGCCGACAGTTCGTAGTCGGCGAGCGAGGCGACGGCCCCGCCGCCCTGGCGGGCCAGCGCGAGCAGTTGCCGCAGCACCATGCCGGGCTCGGCGCGGCAGGTCGCGCAGACGTAGCTGCCGTCCCGGCCGTCGGCCTCGTCCGCCGTGTCCCGGCCGCAGGCGGCGCAGCGGGCCGGTCGCAGGCGCAGGGTGGGGGCGGACCGGCCGACCCGGAAGACGGTGTCGCCGATCCGGATCTCGTCGCCGTCGGCCAGGTCGTGCTCGGGGAGGTCGAGTGCCGCGCCCTCCTCCGGGCTCTGGTTCCGGGCGCGCTGGCCGATCTTCCTCCCGTTGACGTACGTCCCGTTGAGGCTGCCGAAGTCGCGGATCCGGATGTCGGGCGGGTTGATGTCGAGCAGGCAGTGGTGCCGGGAGACGGTGCGGTGGCGCTCGTCGTCCGGCAGCCGCGGCATGCACTCGGCGGCACGGCCGAGCAGGCAGGTGGTGCGCTCGGTGAAGACGTGCTCGTCGCCGGTCCCGGGGCCGCCCACCTGGTGCAGGACGACCGTGGCCTCGCTCATGCGGGCCGCCCCGGGCCCTGCTCCGCCATGCGCGTCAGGTGCCGCTGCGCCTTCGCCGATCCCCGTCGGGCGGCCTGCCGGTACCACTCGGCGGCCCGCTCGGGCGAGCCGGCCTCCAGCAGTTCGCCGAGGTTGAGCATGCCCATCGGCTCGCCCGCCTCCGCCGAGCGACGGAACCACTCCTGGGCCTCGGCCACCCGGTCGCTGTAGCGCAGGACGGTGCCCAGGTTGTTCATCGCCTGCGGGTGCCCCTCGTCGGCGGCCCGCCGGTACCAGAGCTCGGCCTCGGGCTCGCGTCCGGCCTCCTGCACCAGGTACGCCAGCGAGTACATCGCCTCCGCGTTCCTCTTGTCGGCGGCGGCCCGCAGCCACCGCTCGGCCTCGGCGGTGCGGCCCGCCTCGGACAGCAGCACGCCCAGGATGTACGCGGCCTGGTCCTCGCCCTGTTCCGCCGCTCCGCGGAACCACCGCTCGGCGTCGGCCAGGCGGTTCTCGTCGACGGCGCGGAAGCCGGCGCCGACCATGGCGGGAGCGCAGTCGAGTTCGGCGGCGCGCTGCTGCCAGGACGCGGCCTCGGCGGCCCGGCCGGCCTTCCCCAGCACCACGGACAGGTTGTGCATGGCCAGCGGTTCGCCGAGCTCGGCGGCGCGGCGGAACTGCTGTTCGGCCTCGGCGTCACGGCCCTCGTCGAGCAGCCGGGCCCCCAGACGGATCAGGGCCTCGGCATCGCCGGACCGCGCCTGCCGTTCCTGCCGGGCGACCCGGCTGTCCAGCCCCGGGTCGCCGCTCAGCTCCATGATCGCCCGGGTCAGCGGCGCCAGGTCGCTCCCGGCCTTCCCGGACGCCTTCGCGGACGCCTTCTCGGACGCCTTCTTGGTGCGCTTACGGCCGAACCACACGACGGCCTCCCCTCTCTCCTCGACGCTCCCGTCATGATTGCCGACGGACCGCCAGCTCCCAGTCCAGGCACCAGAGTTGAACGGAACCGTCACCGCGGACGCACACCGCCGAGCCGCCGTCCGGGCCCGGTTCGACCCCGGAGAAGCCGGCCGGACGGCCGGCCAGCACGCGCAGGCAGCGGCCGGTGCCGAGCTCCCACACCCGCAGCGCGCCGTCGTCCTCGCCGAGCGACAGCACGAACCGCCCGTCCGGGCTCAGTCGGAGCGCCCCGGTGCCGCCCGGCTGGTCGTCGAGGACCCGCAGACAGGCCCCGGTGCGCAGGTCCCAGAGCCGGATCGCGCGGTCCTGGCCGCAGCCGGAGAGCAGCAGTCCGCGGTCGGCGTCGACCAGCAGCTCGGTCACGGTGGCGGTGTGGCCGTGGAACTCCCGCAGGCGGCGGCCGGTGGGGACGTCCCAGAGCCCGATGGAGTGCTTCGGGCCCGCGGTGACGGCGGTGCGCCCGTGGGGGGAGAGCCAGAGCGCGGGCCCCCAGAGGTTGGGCCCCCGGCCGTGGTCGCCCTCCAGGGTCCGGTGGCAGGCGCCGGTGGCCGTCTCGAACAGCCGGATCCCGTCGTCCGCGCCACGAGCCAGGACGAACCGCCCGTCCGCGGTGAACCAGGCCGTCCCCGCGCCCAGGGCGAGCCGGGCCGCGGTGAGCCGGGCACCGGTCGCCGCGGACCAGGAGCCCAGGGTCCCGTCGCCGCCCGCGAACAGCACCGTCCGGCCGTCACCGGTGAAGCGGAGCCTGCCGTGCACCCGCGACAGGCCCTCGATCAGCGGCCCGCGCTCGCCGGTCTCCGCACCGAGCAGCTGGATGCCCCCGGGCACCCGGACGGCCACCGTCCGGCCGTCCGGTGCCAGGGCCGGCGCGCCCCAGGCGCCGTCGTACAGCACCCGGGCGGGCCAGGCCGCCCGCAGTCCGGTGCGGGTCACCCGCCGATCACGGGCCAGCTCCTGCCAGGCGGTCAGCACCCGGGGATCGCGCTCGTGGCCGGGCAGGGCCCGGGCCCGGCTCAGCAGGTCGAGGGCGGCGGCGCACCGGCCGGCCGCGTGCTCCCGCCCGGCCCGCTCGACCAGCGCGGCCAGCCGGCTGCTCAGGTCGTCCAGTTCGGCGTGCCGACGGGGGCGGCTGAGCTGTGCCGCGGCCGGGTGGGGCTCGGGCAGCGGCCAGCGCCGGGCGGTGCCGTCCCGCCCGGCGGAGAGCAGGTGCCTGCCGTCGGCCAGGAACACCACGGCGTCGACGTGGCCCCGGTGCCCGCGGAAGGTGCGCAGGCAGCGGCCGGTGTCCGGTTCCCAGAGGCGGACCGCGCCGTCCAGGCCCCCGCCGGCCAGCAGCCGCCCGTCGGGGCTCAGGGCGAGGCGGTGCCCGGCGCCGTGGCCGGCGGCGATCTCCGCGTCGAGGCCCGGGCCGCGCACCCGGAGCCGGTCGCCGACGGCGGCGGCCACGGTGCGGCCGTCCCGGCTGAGGCAGCACGGTTCGTGCGCGTAGCGGCGTTCCAGCAGCGGGGTCTGTTCACCGGCGCCAGCTGGATCGCGCACCGCGACCACTCCCTCGGGGCCGTCGAAGACCAGCAGCCGGCCGTCCGCGGTCGCCTCGACGGTGCCGCCCGAGAAGCCGTCCAGGATGAAGCGGGCCCGGCCGGTCGTCAGCTCCCAACCCAGGACCGTGCCGTCGCTGGTGCCGCCGACCACCAGGCCCGCCCCGACGAGCAGCCGCAGCGAGCGGACGGTGGTGCTGCCGGACCGGTAGTACGGGGTGAAGACCCTCAGGCAGCGGCCGTCGCCGAGGTCGAACAGCCGGACCAGGCCGTCGGAGCCGACGCCCACGGCCCGCCGTGCCTCGGCGTCGAGGTCCACCGTGTGCCGCAGCTCGTCCAGCTCCCGCAGGCACCGGCCGGTGGCCACCTCCCAGAGCTTGACGGCGCCGTCGCAGGCCGTGAGCGCGAGCCGGCCGTCGGGGGTGGGCCGGATCTCGATGTCGGGTGCCGCCCGCCGGGTCCGGCCACCGTCCCAGGGCGAATCCGTCCAGCGCTCGTAGTCGTACCAGGGCACGGTCCAGCTGGTCGGCTCGGCGGCGGGGCCGACGGCGCCGCGTTCGCGCTGCACCGCCTCGATCAGCGGCCCCAGCCGCGCGGCGCCGCCGTCCGCCCTGGCCGCGTCCAGGGCGGCGAGCAGGTCCTCGTCGGTGAGGCCGCCCTGCCGCCAGTGCATCAGACCGGAGTTGTAGGTGGCCTCCGGGTGGCGCGGGTCGGCGGCCAGGGCCGCGCCGAAGGCGGCTTCGGCCTCCGGCGCGCGGCCCAGGTCCAGCATCGAGACGGCCCGGTTGTTGAGCTCGTCGGCGCGCAGCTCGGCCTCGCGCGGCTCTCCGCGGTCGATCGCCCGCCCCGTCAACTGAAGGTGGATGTCGGCGAGTTCGTCAGCCACCTCGGCCATCGAGGCGGGCCGGTCGGCCGGGCGCTCGCGCAGGCAGCGGGCCAGCAGCTCGGCGACCGGCTCCGGCAGCGGCGGCGGGCCGTCCCCTTCCGGACGCCAGGTCGAGCCGGGCGTGAACCCGCGACCGCCACCCGACCGGTAGGAGGCCAGCGCCTCGCCGACCACCGGGCCCATCAGCCAGGTCACCTCGCCGGTGAACATCTCCACCACCGACACCGCGAAGCTGTAGAGGTCGGTGCGATGGTCCAGCGGTTCGCGCCTGGCCTGCTCCGGCGAGGCGTACGCCATGGTCATCCCGCCGCCGGACACCCGTTCACCGCCCGTGGCCCGCGCCTGGGCCAGCCCGAAGTCGGTGACCTTGGCGGTGCCGTCCAGGTCCAGCAGGACGTTGGCGGGCTTGACGTCCTGGTGCACCAGGCCGCGTTCGTGCGCGTGCCGCAGGCCCCAGGCGGTCTCCACCGCCAGGCGCAGGATGCGGGCCGTGGACTCGGCCGGGCCGCCCGCGTAGAGCCGCCGGTCGTCGATCCACTCCCGCAGGCTGCCGCCCGGCAGGTACTCGGCGAAGACCCGTGGCAGCCCGTCCAGGACACGGACGTAGTGGCAGCCGCAGACGTGCGGGTGCAGACCGAGCGACACCCAGGTCTCGGCCTCGCGGACGAACCGCTCCTGCTGCTCCGGCGTGCCGAACAGCTCGGGGCGCGGGCACTTCACCGCCAGGTCGACGTCCCACTCCAGGTGCCACACCCGGTAGACCACGCCCATGCCGCCCTCGGTGTGCACCCGCAGCACCCGGTACTGGTCGGCGACCACCTCGCCGACCGACCAGGGCGCCGGAACCCCGACGGCCGGTCCGGGCACCTCAGGCGGCCCGGTACGGCGACAGCGCGGCGAACGCCGGTGCCACCACGGCCGTCCGGCACACCGTCCGGGCCCAGGCCCGGGCCAGCGAGAGGGCGTGCCTCGGGAACATCGGGTCCCAGTCGGCGGCGTGGCTGCGCTCGTACGGCAGCTCCGGGTCGTACGGGTGGCCGCCGCTGTCCGTCCCCGCCGGGTCGAGCCTGAGGCGCACCATCGACTCGCGGACGCCGGTGACGCCCGACTCCTGGAACTGACCGGTCAGCACGGCGGTGACGGTCGACCTGGCGATCAGGAACGAACCCCGGAACCGGAAGCCGGTGCGAGAGCCGGGCAGCCGTTCGGACACCAGGGTGTAGAGCGCCGGAACACCGCCCAGCGACACCGCCGCCGCCTCCAGCAGCGACCCGCCGACCACGGCGTGGCCGCGCGCCAGGGTCACCCGCAGCGCCTCGATCCCGTCCAGCCAGACGGGGGCGGGCGGCAGCGCCTCGCGCACGCTCAGCACCACCACGTCGTTCCAGGTGTCCGGGACGAACCACCGGCCCTCGTCGAGCGGTTCGAGGCCGGCGGTGTCGAAGGCCAGCGGGAGCGGGAGCGGAGTTGATGGGGACACGATCGGAAGCTAACACGCGGCCCTGTCAACCGTCAGGCGTGCTCCGATTTCTGATACATCCTCAGATCCTCCCCGGTACGCGTTCGTGACAGTGGCCCGATCCGGCACCGGACCTGGGCGAACCGCCCGCGCGTAGCCCTCCACGACCTATGATGCGAGCGATCCGGTTCGACACGTGTTGTCGCGTTGTCACGCCGTCGGGTACGTCGTGAACAAGCCAGGTGGGGGACGATGGTGGACATGTGGGAGGTGCTGGAGCCGGCCGTCGCCCGGGTCTGGCCGAAGGTGCCCGACAGCCTGTCCGAGGCCGAGCGCGAGCGTCTGGAGGCGGAGGTCCTGGTGGCGCTGCGCGCCCTGGAGACCGCGCGCGGCGATGCGCCGTCAGCCGGGGCCGAAGGGACCGAAGGGGCCGACGGGGCCGATCCCGTCGAGGAGGCCGCCCAGGCGGTGGCCGCCGCCTTCGAGGCCTACCCGCCGCTGGGCGACCTCCTCGTCGCCGCGTTCGACGCGCTCGTCGACGGCCAGGAGCGTTTCGGCCCGGACGCGCCCCCGCCCTCCTGGGGCACGGCGCTGCGCTCGCTGCTCGTCCCCGTCCTCTACGCCACCGACCGCGCGCCGGCCGGCGGGAGCGGCACCAGCGCGGCCTACGGCGGCGACCGCGGCCAACTGTCGTACGGGGAAGCCCTGGTGAACGTCCCCGACGACCACCGCATCGGCGCCGTCGAGAAGCCCCGCTGGTGGCGGCTGCGGTTCCGCACCAACCCGGCCCGGGACACCCAGCTCGGCGACGTCAGCCCGCTCACCGCCGCCGGGTTCGCCGAGCGGGCCCGGGGCCACCACCTCCCCGGGGACGACGAAACCCCCCGATCGGCACTGGTGTTCGTCCACGGCTACAACGTCTCCTTCGCCGACGCCGCCGTCCGCGCCGCCCAGATCGCCTACGACCTGAACTTCACCGGCCTCCCCATGCTGTACAGCTGGCCGTCCAAGGCCTCCGTCACCGACTACGCGGCCGACGGCAACGCCTCCCGCCGGGCCGTCCCGTACTTCCAGGAGTTCCTGCGGCACGTGCTGACGGACACCGGCGTCGACGAACTGCACGTCGTCGCCCACAGCATGGGCAACCGGGTGGTCGTCGACGCGCTGGCCGACCTGGACACCACCGCGCTCCCCGAGGGCGCGGGCCGGCTCGGGCAGGTCGTCTTCACCGCGCCCGACGTCGACGCCGAGGTGTTCCGCCAGCTCGTGCCCCGGGTCGTCCGCCAGGCGCGCGGCTGCACCCTCTACGTCTCCGCCAACGACCGCGCGCTCGCCGCCTCCCGCCTCCTCGCCGAACACCCCCGGGCGGGCCAGGCCGGCCCGGGCGTGGTGGTCGCACCCGGCCTGGACACCGTCGACGTCTCCGAGCTCGACACCGGCCTCACGGGCCACTCCTACCCGGGCGACCACCGGTCCGTCCTCTCCGACCTGTACGGGCTGCTGCGCCACGGCCACCGGCCGTCCCAGCGCTACGGGCTGGCCCGGGTCCCGCACCCGGACGGCGCGTACTGGGCCTTCCAGCCGTAACGATCCTCGCAGCACGACTTCCCCTCTCCGACGAGCGAGCACACAGGGCATGGCGACGACGAACCCCGCACCGCGAACGACCCACTTCCTGGACAGCTACCCCTTCCGGTGGACCGACCCCGGTGCCGTCGAACTCCGCGACCTACTCGCCTCCGTCCACTTCCGGGTCAACCCGGTGCTGGAGCTGGCCCAGCAGGCGGGCATCGCCCCGGCCGAGGTCAACTGGGACCAGCCGATGTCCCTGGTCTGGTTCGACCTCATCACCGTCGCCCGGAAACAGGAGAAGCTCCGCCCGCTGCTCGACCGGATCGCCGCGGGCCCCGACCAGGCGCTCGCCGCCCGCATCCGCGAACTGCTCGCCGCCCGGCCCGTGCTCCCCGCCCCCGAACCGGAGCTCCCGGCAGGCACCTGGGCCGCCTTCCGGGACCCGGACGAACAGGAACGCCAGATCTTCCGCGCCTCCGGGTTCCAGGACGTCGCGTTCCTGCGCCGCGGCGCCGAACTCGCCACCGCCGTCTGCCGCCTGCTGGTCACCCACGCCGACGGCCAGGCCTGCTACGGCACCGCCTTCCGGATCGGGCCCGACCTCCTGCTGACCAACCACCACGTCCTGTACTCCGACGGCCGGCCCGCCGAGGCGGTCGAAGCCTGGTTCGGCTACGAGCAGGACCTCGACGGGCGGGAGCTCAGGTACCGCACCGTCCGCTGCGCCCCCGCCACCGCCGTCGGCCGGCCCGAGGGCGACTGGGCCGTGATCCGCGCCGCCGAGCCCCTGCCCGAGGACGCCCTGGTGGTGCCGATCCCCGACCGGGCCACCGTCGCCGAGGGCGACCGGGTCTGCATCATCCAGCACCCGCACGGCCTGGTGAAGAAGCTCGCCGCCCGGCACAACGTCGTCCGGCACGTGGACGAGCAGGTCGTGCAGTACTGGACCGACACCGAGTACGGCTCCTCCGGCGCCCCCGTCTTCGACGAGCGCTGGCGGCTGGTCGCCCTGCACCGGGGCCACGTCCGCATCGGGCAACGGCTCAGCGCCTCGGAGTTCCGCAACGAGGGCCTCCGGATCGAGCGGGTGGCCGAGGGCCTGGCCGCCGCCGGGGTGAGGTGAGCCGGTGGCACTGCTGGACCTGCGCGCGTTCCCGAACGAGGACCCCAGAGCCGCGGAACTGCTCAGGGCCCTCATGTACACGTACGGCCTCCCGCAGCCGGCCCGGCAGGTCGTCGCCCGCGCCGGCATCGCCGAGGCGGAGATCGCCTGGCAGGGGGCGATGCTCGACGTCTGGCCGGACATCGTCGAGAAGGCCGCGGCGACCGGACGGCTGCGCAGGCTCGTCGAGGTCGTCGCCGAGGACCCGAACTCCCGGGCCGCCTCACCGGTGTTCGCGTACCTGCTCGCCGAGCAGCGCACCTCGCAACCCGCCGAACAGACCACCGACCCGTTCGGCCACGGGCTGATCAACGACCGGCAGCGCGCCTTCTTCGACCGGACATCCCTCCGCTCCCGGCTGCGGGAGATGGTCCTCGACCGCGGCCACCGCGTGCTCACCGTCGAAGGCGGTCCGCGGACCGGCCGGACCTTCACCTGGTTCCTCATCCACCACGTGCTCGCGAGCCAGGGGATCCACCCCTGCCGGATCCGGCTGAGCGAGTACACCGAGCCGGTCCGGGTGGCCGAACTCACCGGATTCCTCAACGACGAGTTCCGGGAGTGGAGCGTGCGGATCGACCACCACTCCTCCGAGGACCAGCAGGCCGACCGGCTGGTCAGCCAGCTCAGGGGCCGGATGCGGGAGGAGCGGCGGTCCGTCCCGGCGCAGCCCCGGCACTGGCTCGTCTTCGACGACTCGGAGTCCGTCCGCTTCACCGAACCCGCCCTGCGCGCGGTCGTCCGGCTGGTGCAGGCGGTGGTCGAGGAGGAGATGGCGGACCGGCTGCGGATCGTGCTGCTCGCCTACGACGGCTGGCTGCCGCCGGACGTCGAGGGGTACACCGCCCGGGAACAGCTGGGCCCGATCGGCATCGAGGACCTCCACGACTTCTTCCGGACGGTCGCGGCGGAGGCCGGCCGCCCGATCGACGCCGACACCGCCCGCGGCCTCGCCGCCAAGGTGCTGAGCGAGACCGGCCACGACGGCTGCCTCCCCGACGGCCCGCTCCCCCTGACCACCGCGATCCAGCACACGGCCGCCGGCCTCGGCCGAAGCCTCTACCAGGGATGTTGACGACGGTGACCGAGACCCTCGCCCCGATGCCCGACGCCGTCTACCGTGAACGGACCGTCCTGCTGGGCGCGTTCACCGCCGAGAGCCTGGCGGCGACCACCCCGGGCGCGGACGCGGCCGAACCCGGCGCGCTCCTGCGGGACTTCCTCACCCAGGACTGCGAACGGGTCACCACCCGGGACGGCCGCCGCTGGCGGCTCGCCCCCGAGGTCCGCAGCCACACCATCGAGACCCTGGGCCGTCCGGAACGCCTGCTGGCCACCCTCACCGCCGCCCCGCGTACGGAGGGCGACGCCGCACGCGACTGGGCCGAACGGTTCCTCGCCGCGCGGAACCCGCCGCTGGAGGCACAGGACTTCGACGAGCTGTACGCGGCCCTCACCGTGGTCGGCTGGTTCCGCGACGCCCCCCGCGCCCGGGCCGCCCTCGCCGACCACGGACTCGACCTGCCGTCCGCCGACGAGGTGCAGCACCACCTCAAGCGGGCCCGGCTGCTGCAACCGCTCCAGGCCCTCGCCGACGAGAGCTTCACCGGACGGGAGGACGAACTCGGCACGCTGACCGACTACGTCGACGCCAGGAACGGCTACTCCCCCTGGCTCCTGGTGCACGGGCCGGGCGGCGTCGGCAAGTCCACCCTGCTGTCGCGCTTCCTCCTGGACCGCGCCGGAGCGGAGTCGGTCGCCCATGTCTACCTGACCTTCGAGCGACCCGAGCTGGCGCCGGAACGCCCGCTCACCGTCCTGGCCGAAGCCGTCCGCCAGGTCGCCCTGCTGGCACCGGCCATGCGCGAGCCGGCCGACGCCCTGGAGCACTCCCTCCGCCGCACCGTCGCCGCCGACCTCCGGTCGGAGCGGGACCGCAGCTCCTCCTCCGGGCGCCGGACCTCACGCCGCCACGACACCGACGTGCTGCTCCACCGGGTCGGCACCTTCCTGGCGGCCTTCGGGACCGACCACGGCGGCCGGGCGCCGCTGCTCGTCCTCGACACCTTCGAGCGGGTGCAGCGGCGCGGCCAGTACGCCCAGCGCCGCCTGCTGCAGGCCCTGGACGACCTGCGGTGGAGCTGCCCGAACCTGCGCGTCATCGCCGCCGGCCGCGCGCCCGTCGACGACCCCCGCTTCCGTTCCCTCCCGCTGGAAGGCTTCGACCCGCCGACGGCCCGCCGCTACCTGCGCCGCCAGGTCGCCGAACTCGCCGGGCGCACCGACGAGGAACTCGACCTGGTCACCGGCACCGTCGGCCGGAGCCCGCTCAACCTCAAGCTGGCCGCCGCCCTGCTCCGCCGCGAGGCCGACGCCCTGCGGGACCCGGCGCTGCACGACCAGCTCCGACGGAAACTGGAGGCCGAGACCGTCCAGGGCGTGCTGTACCGGCGCATCCTCGACCACCTGGAGGACCCGGACCTGCGCCGCATCGCCAGCCCCGGCCTGATCGTCCGGAAGGTCACGCCGGAGGTCATCCGCCACGTCCTGGCCGAACCGTGCGGGCTCGGCGCCGTGGACGAGGATCGCGCGTGGGGCCTGTTCCACCGCTTCCGGGACGAGGTCTCCCTCGTCGAGGAGGTACCGGGGCAGGACGCGGTCCTCCACCGGGCCGACGTGCGCGCCGTCATGCTGCCACTGCTCCGCCGCGACCACGCCGAGGTCGTGGAGCTGATCCACCGCCGGGCGGCCGCCCACTACGAGGACGCCGGCGACCGGGTCGAGGAGCTGTACCACCGGCTCGCCCTCGGCGAACCGACCGCCACCCTGGACGCCCGGTGGGAGGAGGAGGCGGGCCGGCTGCTGGAGCCGGCCAACGACGAGCTGCCGCCCTGTTCGCAGGTCTACCTCGCCGAGCGGATGGGGAACATCGTCTCCGCGGAGCTCCGGGCGCAGGCCGACGACGAGACGTGGGCCCGGCAGGCAAGGCGCGCCGGAGACCAGTTCCTCCTGGACGACCGCCCGGAGGACGTGCTGACACTCCTCGGAGAGCGCCCTCACATCCGGATCGTCGGTCTGCGCATCTCGGCCCTCGCCACCCTGCAGCGTTGGGACGAGGTGGATGCCCTGGCCGACGACGTTCTCACCACCGAGCCCGACCCGACCACCGCGACGGGCATGTTCATGGCCCGCGCCCAAAGCGCCAGGAGTCAAGGAGACTTCGCCTCGGCCCACGACCTGCTCAACCGGGCCCTCCTCGCGGCCGAGGCCATCGAGGACAGGGTGATCACTCTCGGAATCATGTCGGCACTCCTGCGCCTGCACCGGGACAGCGGGTCGCTCGACTCACCCGACGCCCGAAAGCTCCGCGCCCGTACACTCGCGCTCGTCAGTGATCTGGACCAGCGCGATGTCACCCAGAACCCCGAGATCATCCGACTCATCGCCGCCGAACTCGGCGACGGTGCGCCCGAGTTGGTCTCCTATACCACCCAGCATTCCGGCCTCGACCTCTCCGACGGAGGTGATGCCGCCCTGCTCGATTCCCTCACCCCGGAGGAGCTGCGCGACTTCACCAGGGCCACCGGCGTCAGCGTTCCACTGCCCGCGACCGACACCGACCCCTCAGGCCCCGCCCCCACCAGCGTGGACTTCGGCGACGCCGTCAACACCTACCTCGGCGCAGGAGGCAAGCACGCCGAGGCCCTGAACAACGCCGTGGTGGAGAACCTCCGGCACGAGGTGGACTTCGCCGCTCCCTCCGCCCCCGCCCGCGACACCACCCACGACGCCGTCGTCCTCCTCCCCGGCCACATGGGCAGTTCGCTCCTCGACACCGAGACCGGCCGCCACGTCTGGGGCGACCTCAGACCCACCACCCTCCTCCGGCTGAGCCTCACCGACGACTCCTCGCTGCGCGTCACCCCCGACGAGCGGGCGGGCCGGACCGGCCGCCTGCGCCCCGACGGCCTGCTGCGCGCCCCGGCCTGGCTCTCGGCGCTCGGCGGCCTGGAGACCTACCAGCCCCTGCTGGACGCCCTGCACGCCACCGTCCTCCACGAGGACGCCGTCCTGCCGTTCCCCTACGACTGGCGGCTCTCCGCCGAGGTGAACGCGCGTCTGCTGGCCGAGGCCGCCCACCGCCACCTGGCGGCCTGGCGCGCGAGCCCGCACCGCCGTCGGGCGGGGGTGCCCGACGAGGAACCCCGGCTGGTCTTCGTCGCCCACTCCACCGGCGGACTCGTCGCCCGGGCGGCGCTGGCGGCCGATTCCCGGCTGGCGGCGCTCACCCGCGACCTGGTCACCATCGCCACGCCCTTCCACGGCACCCCCGCGGTCGCCGAGATGCTGGGCGGCCGCCGCCGGTTTCTCCCGCGCCCGCTGTCCGGGCTGGCCGCCTCCCTGCCGGGGGTGTACGACCTGCTGCCGACCTTCCGCTGCGTCGAGACCGACGACGCGCTGCGCCGGCTGGACCTCGACGACGTCCGCCGCCTCGGCGGCGATCCGGAGCTCGCCGCCGCCGCCATGGCGGCGCGGGCGGCGGAGTCCCGCGCGGCCTTCCTCCCCCGCACCCGCGCCGTGGTCGGCATCGGCCAACCGACCGTGCAGGGCCTGCGGTTGGCCGGGGACGGCCTCGAACCGGTGCTGACGGCACCGCGCGCCCACGACGACGGCCGCCCGTACCGGAGCGAGTCCGGCGAGGCCGTCCGCTGGGACCGCGGCGGGGACGGCCTCGTCCCGCGCGACGCCGCCGCGCCCTCCGCCTCGAACGCCGTGCTGTTCGTGTCCGGCCGGCACGGCACCCTCTGCTCCGATCCGCACGTCCTGGAACTCGTCCGGTCCGTCCTGACCGACCGGCGGCCGGCCGCCGTGCGGCCCCGCCCGGTCAGCCACGCCCTCCAGCGCCCGGGCCTCGGCCTGTCCCTTCCCGAGACGACCGTCCCGGGCCAGCCCTGGCCGCTCATGGTGCACGGTGCGTCACCGGACGACGCCGCCTGCCGCATCACCGACGAGGCCACCGGGGCGACCGTCGCCACACCCCGGCTGCTCCTCAGCGACGCGACCCTGGTCGCCGCCGTCACCCTCCCCCACCCGGGCCTCTACCGGGTCACCGTCACCTCCGGCCCCGACCGCGTCAGCGACCTCCTCCTCACCACCGGCCCCGACTGACCCCACCGGCGGACGGGCGGCCGGAGCGCAGGCGCTCGGCCCGGTGCGCCGGGTGGCCCGAACGGGGTGCCCGGAAAGGAGGGTGCGCCGGGCGGCCGGGATTGGCGCGCCCGGCGTCTTCACACCATTCGGTCCGGAGGCTCCACCTTCCCGATCAACGCCTCCCGAACGAAAGGATGCCCGCACATGGCAGCAACCATCACCGGCCGTCGCATCGCCCAGGTCGTCGCGGCCGTCGTCGTCGCGGTGGCCGCCGGGTGGACACCGGTTCCGGCACAGGCCCACAGCGCCCCCGCCCAGCCGCTGCCGGCCGTACCCGCCCCGCTCGCCGACGACTGGTACACCCAGTGGAAGAACACCACGGCCGATCCCGACGCACCGGTGAAAGAGACACGACCGAAACTGACCTGGCGTTCGGACCAGGACGTCCTCTGGCGGGGGTCCAACCGGACCCCCGAGGTCATCTTCGCCGACGGGCTGCGACCACAGGGGGAGAAGACATCCGAGGACCAGCGCCAGTACAACTGGGTCAGCCAGGTCGACCGTTCGACGCCCGAGACCGTGTTCTCGGGCGCCTCACGGGACCAGAGTGTGGCAGTGGATTTCGGCGCCTGGATCTACGAGGTCCACGCACCCTGGGGAATCGACCAGGAGGCGTCCGGCACGTACACCACCATGTTCGGCCTGTACCGCGGCGAGCAGGAGATCACCTTCCCGGGCGGCATCAAGTCGCGGTTCATCAAGGACGCCTGCCCCAGGGACGGGGGCGCGTGCCAGTCGAACCCGCACTACGACCCCTCGGGCGCCGACAAGCCGCAGGACGTCGCGGCGGTCACGATCGACTGGGCCCGCCTGTGGCCCACCCAGGACGCCGGGGCCCTGCCGTGGGTCTCGGAGGAGGGGATCGCCTGGGCGGTGGGAACCGACACGCTGAACCCCTTCCAGGGTGAGGACGCCTTCCGGGAGGGCCTCAAGCCGCGGGTCGGGACGGCTCCGTGGCTGGGCCTGTTCAAGGAGCACGTCCTGAACAAGCCGACGCCGTCGGTGCTGGAGCACGGCTGGGAGGCCCTGGCCGTCGGCGCGGCCGTCCCGGGGTTCCGCGCGAAGTCGGACGCGGAGGAGCTGGTCAGCGAGGCCAAGGCGGGCGGCTGGGTCTACCAGCTCCTGGACACCGCGCACGGTTTCCGTACCGATCTCCTGAACAAGCCGACCAAGGATCCGACGCCCGCCGAACCGGTGGAGCTCGGCTACGTGGGCGGGGTGCGCGGCGGCCTCCTGCTGACGGCCTGCCACTACCCGAAGGGGGCCACGGTCTCGGACCAGTGCTTCAAGAACCCGCACCCGGGCACGAACGCGAGCACGAACACGCACACGCACGTGGTCGCGCCACTCGACCCGGTCGTCGCCCGCTGAGCCCCGCGGGCCGTCCGAACGGCTCGGCCTGACGGCACTCCGTGGACACCGCGCTGCCCGGGGGAC
>NZ_JBHVEU010000202.1:0-15544 GCF_042802075.1 Kitasatospora sp. NPDC057518 | reverse complement strand
GGCTCGATTCCGGCCGAGCGGCCCGCCACCCCGAACCCGCTTGCCGCTCGCGTCAGTTCCGCGCCGCGAGACCGTTCGCCCAGAGGTAGTCGACCTGGCTGCGCTCGTTGCCGTCGGGGTACGGGTTGGTGCAGGACGGGCCGGGGCCGCCGCCGGACATCAGCTCGCTGCACGGGCCGGAGTAGTCGTCGGGCAGGCCGAGCACGTGGCCGGTCTCGTGCGCCACCACGCGGAGCGAGCTGTACTGCTGGTTCTGCTGGTAGTCGAGGAAGACGTAGCCGTGGCCGTGGCCGTCGGTGCTGGCGTAGGAGCCGCGGCTGTCGTTGCCCTCGTAGTACGAGAAGTCGCCGCTGCCGCTCGCCGCCTGGAGCTGGACGTTGGTCTCCGAGCTGTTCCAGATCTGCGCGGCCTGGGATATCTGGCTGGTGAAGGAGGGCGCGTTCGCGGTGTCGTAGGTGACGGTGACGGTCGCCAGGCCGGGGTTGGCGGCCTGCTTGGCCTTGGCCGAGGCCATCACGGCCTGAAAGAAGGCCTGGTTGTTCGCCGCCTCCGCGGCCGAACCCGCGTACGTCGAGGGGGTGTAGCCCTGGACGGCCGGGGCGGCGGGAGCGGCCGGCGCGGCGTTCGCGGCGGTGGCGGGCAGGACCGCCAGGCCGGCCGCGAGGGTCAGGCCCAGGGCTGCGGACAGCACGGATCGCTTCATGTGGGGACTCCGGTTTCGCGGTGCGCCGGCTCGCCGGGGCCCGATGGGGGCCGGGCCCGGCCGGGGCGCACGGTGGGGGCCGCCCCGGGCGGTGGCCGAGGGGCGGGTTGCTGCCCCCGAGCTTCGACCCGGGCGGGGCCGTCGCGGATGATGCCAACCGGCGATAGCACCACCGCATAGCGGCCCGGTGCCGTCGTGCGGCGCACCGGTCGATCCGTCGGCCGTTCAGCCGGTCGATCCGTCGGCCGGCCCTTCGGCATGCCTTGAATGCCTGTCATGTCCTTGGCGAAGGGGTGCGACGGCGTCTATGCTCCCGACGTGGAGCTCGACGTGAGACACCTCCGGGTGCTGTGCGCGATCGCCGACAGCGGCAGCCTCCGCAAGGCCGCGCTCCAGCTCGGCATGACCCAGCCCTCCCTCACCACCCAGCTGCACCGCATCGAACGGGCCATCGGCGGCACCCTGTTCACCCGCGAGCAGACCGGCAGCCGGCCCACCGCGCTCGGCCACTCGGTGCTCTCCCGGGCCCGGCCGGTGATCACCGAGATGGCCGCCCTGGTGGCCGCCGCCCGCCAGGAGGCGCGGGACTCGGCCGGCCCCGGCCGGCAGCGGCGGCTGCGGATCGGCAGCGTCGGCAGCCGGGCGGTCGCGGCCTGGCTGCGCCGGGTGCACGAGCGGCTGCCGGACACCGACACCACCATCCACGTGGACATCTCGGCCAGCGCGCTGCTGCGGATGGTCGCCGCCGACCAGCTGGACGTGGCCTTCGTGCACGAGTGCGAGGGCTTCCCGCTGCGGGTGCCGCCGGACGCCGAGCACCGGGTGCTGATGGCCCGGGAGCCGCAGTTCGTCGCGCTCGCCGCCGGGCACCCGGCCGCCGCCCGCGACGTCGTCCACCTGGCCGACCTCGCCGAGGACACCTGGATGGTCGACCCGACCGCCGACCACGAGTACGCGGCGATGCGCCGGGTGTTCACCGAGGCCGGGCTCAACCCCCGGGTGCTGCAGGTGCGGGACAACGCCACCGCCGCCGAGCTGGTCGCCTCCGGCGAGGCCGTCCGCCCCTGCCAGCCCACCTCGCTGCCCGGTCCCGGCACGGTGGTCCGCCCGGTGCACGGGGACCCGCTGGCCGTCCGGCTGCTGTTCACCTGGCGTCCGCGCGTGCTCAGCCCGCCCGCGCTGGACGCGCTGTACGGCGAACTGCGGGCCGCCTACCTGGATCTGGCCAAGGTCAACCCGGCCTACCTGGACTGGCTGGCGCGGCACGAGCCGGTGCTGCTGGGCCGGGTCGGCTGACGGGCAGGTCGGACAGGGCCTGCCCCGCGGATCAATACGCCCGGCGGGCGCCCGCCCGCCTGCTCTCCCGGCCGTGGACCAGCACGCCCACCGCCACCATCAGCGCGCAGACCAGGCCCGCCGCGAGCACCCCGGAGCCGCCGAGCGCGGTGCAGGCCAGCACCAGCGCGGCCCCCGCCGGCGCCACCGCCTGGGCCGCCGCGCCCCGCTTGGTGTGCCGGGAGTGCAGGAACCAGACCGTGACCAGGTAGAGCGCGGTGGGCACGGTGACCGTCGCGGTGGCGGCGGTCTCGGAGATGTGCGCCTGGTGCACCGCCGACTCCACCGCCACCTCCAGCCCGGTGCCGATCGCCGCCGCCGAGGCGAACACCAGGTAGTGCCCGTACCCCCAGACCAGCGCCTGCCGGTTGGAGCGCAGGTGCTCGTGGACGGGCCGGGCGAAGTAGATCCACCAGGCCGCGAAGCAGATCAGCAGCCCCCCGACCGCCACCGGCACCAGCCGGCCCAGCTCCTCGTGCTCGTCCACCGCCGACTGCACCGCGACGGTCGCCGCCGCCACCGTCTCGCCGAGCACGATCAGGGTGAACAGCCCGTACCGCTCGGCGATGTGGTGCGGGTGCCAGGGGGTCTGCCTCCACAGCTCGGCGACCACCGGCACGGCCAGCTCGCACAGCACCCCGACCGGGAAGAGGTACAGCCGGACGTCCTGCGGCAGGAACAGCACCACCACCCAGCCGGCCTGGCAGAGCGTGATCCCCACCGCGTAGCCCAGCGCGACCCGGCGCGCCGGGCCCTGTTCGCAGGCGGCCGCGCGCAGCCACTGGGTGACCATCGCCAGGCGCATCACCACGTAGCCGACGATCCCCAGTGTCAGGTCCTGGGCGGCGAAGATCCGCGGCACGCCGGCGGCGAGGATCAGCACCCCGGCGATCTGCACCAGCGTGGTGATCCGGTACGGCACGTCGTCGACGTCGTACGCGGAGGCGAACCAGGTGAAGTTCATCCAGGCCCACCAGATCGCGAAGAAGGCCAGCACGAAGCCGCGCAGGCCGTCGCCGTAGTGCCCCGCCGCCAGCGAGCCCGCCAGTTCGCGCCCGGCCTGGCCGACCGCGACCACGAAGCAGAGGTCGAAGAAGAGCTCCAGCGGAGTGGCGACCCGGTGCGGCTCGCTCCGGTCGCGCGGGACCATCCGGCGCACCGGCGGCGGATCGACGGGGTGGCTGGGGCGTGCCGTCGCGGCGGGGTCACTGGCCATCGGAGCTGCTCCGGGGAGTCGGGAGGAAGGCGGGGGGACCGTCCCGCGCATCCTGGCAGCGGCCCCGGCCCGGCGCACGCACCGGCGCGACGGCTGTGCACGCGGGCGCAACAGCTGTGCACGCTCCGGCGCGGCCCGGAATGTCCGCGCGCCCCCGGGTACGATGGCCCCGTATGTCCCCTTTTTTCCTTGCCGTCAGCCGTAGTTGACGCTCCGGTGCGCGAACCGGGTGACAGCGCGGCGGGTTTCCGGGCGCGCCCCGCGCGCTGCGTCGCGAGCGACCGGAGCGCCGCTAGATTCTTCCCCGGTTGGAAGAGCGCGGGCCCTGCCGGGCCCCACGACACGGGTGGCGTGCGGGCAACGCGGAAGGTCAAGGCGGGTGGCGGGATTGCGGGGGCGGCGGAGCCGATCCCCCCGCGTCCGCGCCACCGGCCTCGTGATCACCGCGCTGCTCGCCAGCGCCTGCCGTGCGGCCCGCCCCGCCCCGGCGGCGGCTACTTCTCCCAGCCGAGCTTGCTGTAGTCCTCCTGGGCGAGACCGAAGGCGCCGTAGTTGGCCAGCCCCTTGCGGGTCGCCACCACGGCGGGCCGCTGGTAGAGCTCGACGGTGTGGCCGAGCTCCCAGATCCTCGCGTCCGCCTGGTTGTAGAGCTTCGCGGCCTCCGCCGGGTCGACCGTCCCGGCCGCCTTCTTCAGCAGCGCGTCGATCTCCGGGGTGCCCAGCCGGGAGGGGTTGCTGAAGGTGTTGTCGCCCACCGGCAGGCGGAAGTTGGCCAGGCTCTTGGAGTTCGGGAACGAGTCGGTGTTGCGCCAGCTCGCGATGTCGAACTTGCCCGGGGTGACGTACTTGGCGAAGTAGTCGTTGGCCGCCACCTTGTCCAGGTCGACCTTGACCCCGGCCGCCTGCCACATCGCCGCCGCCGCGGTGGCGAGGTCGAGCTGGGCCTGCGCGGTGCCGTCGCTGAGCACCCAGTGCAGCTCCAGCGGCTTGCCGTCCTTGGTGCGCGGCTGGCCGCCGCCGGACTCCTTCCAGCCGGCCTGGTCGAGCAGCTTCTTGGCCGCGGCCAGGTCGAAGGTCGCCCACTCACCGGAGTTGTCCTGGTAGCCGGTCTGGTTGGGCATGATGATGTGGTTGCCGAGCGGCTTGAACTCCACCGGCACCCCGTTGTTGGCGATCTTGATCAGCGCCGAGCGGTCGAGCGCCTTGCCGAGTGCCTGGCGGACCGTCCGGTCCGCCAGCGCGCCGGTGCCGCCGAAGGAGATGTGCACCTCGTCCCAGGGGCTGGCAGCCCGGATCACGGTGTCCTTGGCGTTCTTGAGCTGCCCGTACGCGGCGGCGGTGCCGGCCGAGGCGAAGTCGATCTCGTTGTTGAGGTACGCCTGGATGCTCGCGGCCTTGTCCATCACCCGGAAGGTGATCTTGTCCAGCTTGGCCCGGGTGCCCCACCAGGCCGGGTCCGGCACCAGGCTGATGGTCTGCGCGGTCTTGTCCGCCACACCGATCTTCAGCGCGCCCGCGGTGATCGGGACCTTCTCCACCCAGCCCTTGTTGAAGTCGTCCGGGGTGGCGATGCCGGCCGCCGGGATCAGCGGGCGGAACAGGTTCTGCCAGTCCGCGTACGGCTCCGAGAAGGTGACCTTGACCTCGCTCGGGTCGGCGCCCTGCTCGACCGCGGAGATCAGCTCGTAGCCGGACGGGTCGTAGATGTTGTACGCCGGGTCCTTGCCGTTGCCCGCCTGCCAGTCGGCCTTGAAGTCCAGGTAGCTCAGCTGCTTGCCGTCCGACCAGGTGGCCTTGGGGTTCAGCTTGTACGTGACCACCTGCGGCGAGGTCGAGGTGACCTCGGCCCCCACCAGGTAGTCCGGGTCCGCCCGGAAGGCGCCGGAGGCGTCGGTGCGGAAGAGCGAGGGCTCCAGGGCGCGGATGAGGTTCACCGTGTCGGTGTAGGAGCCGCCGTCCACCTGGAGCGGGTTCCACTGGGTGATCCACTGGTCCAGCTGGAAGCGCACCTCGCCGCCGTCCTTGATCTGGTCCGGCGCCTTGGGGTTGACGTCCTCGGAGTCCTGTCTCGGCGGCTCGCTCTTGGCCACCTTGTCGGCGGAGCCGGCCCCGCCCGAGGTGCACGCGGTGACCGCGAGCGCGACGGCGACGGCGAGCGCGGCGGCCCGGCCGAGGCGGCGGGCCGTGGTGGAAGCGTCCATGAGGGTCCCCCTGGGATCGATGACGGGAGTTGGGGCGCGAGAGGTGTGACGGGGCTTGAGCGTGGGCAGCCAATTCGGCACCGGGCGAGCAGAAGGTAACAGCGGATCAGATCCGCCACCAGGGGGAGGAGGGCACACCTGATCGAAAAGTCACACGCGGCAACACGGGCGCAACACCGCCTCAGTGCCCGGGTGCTTCACTCTGACCTGCGTTTTCCCAACTGCCGGACGAACCACGCCATCTGACGATCCGACGAACCAGAACGAACCCCGACGAACCCTGCCACCCGACGCCCCCACCGGGCCCGGACCGGAGGCCACCACCCGATGCCCACCAGACGCGTCGGCCCCACCCGCACCGCGACGGGCGGCCGTTGATGCTCCGCTTCCTGGCGAAACGGCTGAGCTACTACGCGGTGCTGCTGATCGCCGCCGTCTTCCTGGCGTACGCGATCTCCGCGACCGCCCTGCAGCCGCGCACCTACTTCGAGGCCAAGGTCCCCCGGCCGTCCGTCGAATCGGTCGAGCGCCAGCTCACCGCGCTCAACCTGAACGACCGCACCCCGGTGGTCGAGCGCTTCGGCCACTGGGCCGGCGGGCTGCTGGAGGGCGACCTCGGCCGGACCATCCACGACACCCCGGTCACCGACGACTTCGGCCGCCGGGTCTGGGTCTCGCTGCGGCTGCTGCTGCTCGGCAGCCTGCTGGGCATGGTCCTCGGCGTCGCCGCCGGGGCGTGGAGCGCGGTGCGCCAGTACCGGATCTCCGACCGGCTGCTCACCGTGCTGTCCTTCGTGCTGCTCTCCACCCCGGTCTTCCTGGTCGCGCTGTTCCTCAAGAACGGCGCCATCGCCGCCAAGGACGCGGCCGGACACGAGGTGGTCCCGTTCACCGGCTACGAGACCCCCGGGCTCGCCGGCGGCCTCGGCGCCCACCTCGCCGACTGGGCGCTGCACCTGCTGCTGCCCACCATCTCGCTGGCCCTCGGCGGCCTCGCCACCTACAGCCGCTACCAGCGCGGCACCATGCTCGACGTGCTCGGCTCCGACTACCTGCGCACCGCCGAGGCCAAGGGCCTGACCCGCGGCCGGGCACTGCTCAAGCACGGGCTGCGCACCGCGGTGATCCCGATGTCGACCATGTTCGCCTACAGCTTCCTGGGCATCTTCACCGGCGCGATCTTCACCGAGACGATCTTCGGCTGGCACGGCATGGGCGAGTGGCTGATCAAGTCGATCAACGAACAGGACGTCAACTCGGTGGTGGCGATCAACCTGTTCACCGCCGTCGTCGTGCTCGTCTCCGGCTTCCTCGCGGACACCCTTCACGCCGCCCTCGACCCGCGCGTGCGGTCCTGACCGGAGGAGAGCCGAGTTGACCACCGCCACCACCGCCGGACCGGCCGAACCCACCGGCCCCGCCGAACCCACCGCACCCGCCAGCCGCCCGCCCCGGGGCACCGGCCGCGGCCGGCTCGTCCTCGCCCGGCTGCTCGCCGCCCGCGGGGCCGTGGTCGGCGCCGTCATGGTGCTGCTGCTGTTCGCGCTCGCCTTCGGCGGGCCGTACCTGACGCCCTGGGACTACGCCACCCCCGACTTCTCCGCCCTGCACCAACCCCCGTCCGCCGAACACTGGTTCGGCACCAACGGGGTCGGCCAGGACGTCTTCGCGCAGACCGTCCGCGGCCTGCAGAAGTCGCTGGTCATCGGACTGCTGGTGGCGCTGCTCTCCACCGTGCTGGCCTCCGTGGTCGGCGCCTGCGCCGGCTACTTCGGCGGCTGGGCCGACCGGGCGCTGATGTTCCTGGTGGACCTGCTGCTGGTCTTCCCGGCCTTCCTGATCATCACCATCGTCTCGTCCCGGCTGAAGAGCGCCGGCTGGATCGCCTTCGTCCTGCTGCTCGCGCTGTTCAACTGGATGATCACCGCCCGGGTGGTCCGCTCGATGACCATCTCCCTGCGCGAGCGCGAATTCGTCCGCGCCGCACGGTTCATGGGCGTACGGCCGCTGCGGATCATCAGCCGGCACATCCTGCCGAACGTCGCCTCCTTCCTCATCATCGACGCCACCATCGCGGTCGGCGGCGCCGTGATGAGCGAGACCGCGCTCTCCTACTTCGGCTTCGGGGTCAAGCCGCCGGACGTCTCGCTCGGCACCCTGCTCGCCGCCGGGACCGGCGAAGCCCCGGTGTTCCCCTGGCTGTTCTACTTCGCCGCGGCGCTGCTGGTGCTGTTCGTGCTCGCCGTCAACCTGATCGGGGACGGGCTGCGCGACGCCCTCGACCCCACCTCCGGGACGGCGCCCCGCCGCTCCCGGTCCGCCCGCCGTTCCCACCGCCCTGCCAGCCGTAGGAAGCTCCCGTGACCACCACCGTCGAAACCCCGCTGCTCGCCGTCCGGGACCTGCGGGTCGACTTCGCCGGGCCCGACGGCCCGGTCCCCGCCGTCCGCGGGGTGGACCTCACCCTGCGGCGCGGCGAGACCCTCGGCATCGTCGGCGAGTCCGGCTCCGGGAAGTCCGTGACCGCGCTGTCCGTGCTCGGGCTGCTGCCCGGCACGGCGCGGGTCAGCGGCTCGGTGCGGCTGGACGGGCGGGAACTGGTCGGGCTGCCGGGCCGGGAGCTCGCCGCGATCCGCGGCCGCCGGATCGCCATGGTCTTCCAGGACCCGCTGTCCGCCTTCACCCCGGTCTACCGGATCGGCGACCAGATCGCCGAGGCGGTCCGCGTCCACCAGCGGGTGGACCGGGCCGCCGCGCGCCGCCGGGCCGCCGAACTCCTCGACCTGGTCGGCATCCCGGCGCCCGACCGGGCCCTGGACAGCTTCCCGCACGAGTTCTCCGGCGGCATGCGGCAGCGCGCGATGATCGCCATGGCGGTCGCCAACGATCCCGACATCCTGCTCGCCGACGAGCCCACCACCGCCCTCGACGTCACCATCCAGGCCCAGGTGCTCGACGTGCTGCGCACCGCCCAGCGGGAGACCGGCGCGGCGCTCGTCCTGGTCAGCCACGACCTCGGGGTGATCGCCGGGGCGGCCGACCGGGTCGCAGTGATGTACGCCGGACGGGTGGTCGAGACGGCCGGGGTGGACGAGCTCTTCGCGGCCCCGCACCACCCGTACTCGCTCGGCCTGATCGGCGCGCTGCCCCGGCTGGACGGGCGCGGCGGTCCGCTCGTACCGATCCCCGGCACCCCGGCGCCGATGGCCGAACTGCCCCCGGGCTGCCCCTTCGCGGCGCGCTGCCCGCTCGCGGAGGAGCGCTGCACGACGGCCGAGCCCGCCCTGGAGGGCACGGAGGAGCACCTGTCCGCCTGCGTACGGTCGGCGGAGCTCGCCGAGCGGCGGCCCGCGCCCGCCGAGGTCTACCCCGTTCCGGAGCTGCCGCCGGCCGCCGCCGGCCCCGTCGACCGCTCCACCCGGACGCCGGTGCTGTCGGTGAGCGGCCTGGAAAAAACGTTCCCCCTCCTCAAGGGCACGGTGTTCAAGCGCAAGGTCGGCGAGGTGTACGCGGTGGACGGCGTCGACCTGGACCTGCGGGAGGGCGAGACCCTCGGCCTGGTCGGGGAGTCCGGCTCCGGCAAGTCCACCACCCTGTTCGAACTGCTGCGGCTCGGCGCCCCGGAGACCGGCCGGATCGAACTGCTCGGCCACGACACCGCGACGCTCACCCGGGCCGAGGCCCACCGGCTCCGCGCCCGGGTGCAGATCGTCTTCCAGGACCCGATGGCCAGCCTCGACCCCCGGATGCCGATCGGCGACATCGTCGCCGAACCACTGCTCGCCCAGCGCGCCCCGCGCGAGGAGATCGCCCGCCGGGTGCCCGAGCTGCTGCGCCAGGTCGGCCTCGACCCGGAGCACGCCGTCCGCTACCCGCACCAGTTCTCCGGCGGCCAGCGCCAGCGCGTCTCGATCGCCCGGGCCCTCGCCGTCCGGCCCGGGCTGCTGGTGCTGGACGAGCCGGTCTCCGCCCTGGACGTCTCCATCCAGGCCGGGGTGCTCAACCTGCTCCAGGCCCTCAAGGCCGAACTGGGCCTCTCCTACCTGTTCGTCTCGCACGACCTCTCGGTGATCCGGCACCTCGCCGACCGGGTCAGCGTGATGTACCTCGGCCGGACGGTCGAGCAGGGCGAGGTCTCCGCCGTCTTCGACCGCCCCCGCCACCCGTACACCCGCGCCCTGCTCTCCGCCGTCCCACTGCCCGACCCCGCCGCCGAGCGCGCCCGCGACCGCATCCTGCTGGCCGGCGACCCGCCCCCGCCCACCGAGCGCCGCACCGGCTGCGTCTTCCGCACCCGCTGCCCGCGCTACGCCGCGCTCACCGCCCCGGCGGACCGGGCCCGCTGCGAACAGGAGCGGCCGACCCTGCTCGGCACCCCCGGGGCGGACCACCAGACGGCCTGCCACCACCCGGAGCCGGCGACCCGGGGGCAGTGACAATCGGTGATCACTCGAACACGATTCGGTGGATCCGGCCGGCGGCGTGTAAAGTCTTCGACGTCAGCAAGCGCCGCTAGCTCAGTTGGTTAGAGCAGCTGACTCTTAATCAGCGGGTCCGGGGTTCGAGTCCCTGGCGGCGCACATGGCAAGATCTCAGGCCGTCCACTCCGGTGGGCGGCCTGAGGCGTTTCCGGGCCGGGTAGGCCTTCTCCCCATGAACTCCCCCGACACCGGCACCCGGCCCCTGGCCGAGGAACTGCTGCTGCTCTGCGCCGACCCGGCGGACGGACGCCTTCGGATCCCCGCCCTCACCCTCTCGACGGCGGTCGCGGGCGCCGTCCTCGCCGAGCTCCAGCTGGCCGGCACGATCACCGTCGACGGGCACCGGATCACCGGCCACCGGCCGCCGGGCGACCAGGACGAACTCGCCGCCGCCGTCCTGGCCGACCTCGGGCAGGCGGGCGAGGGCCGGCCCCGGACCCTCGAACACGCGCTGCGCGCGCTGACCCACCCGCACGGCCGGGCGACCCACCACCACCTGGACCGGATGGTCGGGCAGGGCGTGCTGACCGTCCGGAGTCACCGCTTCCTCGGGCTGCCCTACCGCCGCTGGACGGCCGTGCGGCCGGATGCCGGAGCGCTGATCGCCGCCCGGACGGCGGCCACGCTGGCGCGCGCCGGGCTCTCCGGGGTCTCTGGTCTCTCTGGTCTCTCCGGTCCGACCGGTGCGGCTGATCCGACCGATCCGGCCGACGAGCGCGACCGGCAGCTGGCCGGCCTGATCGGGGCGGCCGGGCTGGAGCGCCGGCTCTACCGGGGTCCGGACGGCGCCGAGACCCGGCACGCCGTCCGGCAGCTGGCCCGCGACCTGCCGGTCCCCCGGGCCGTGAAGCGGGAGATCACCCGGCGGAGGTCCCAGTCCGGGGGCTGATCCGTGCTCCGGCACCCGCCCTCGCAGCCTCCGGCTCCCGGGCCGACCGCTCAGTGGGTGTCGAGCACCGCCGAGGCCACCGCGTCCGGGCGGTCGAACATCACCAGGTGCCCGGCCGGGGCGGTGGTGCGGAAGTCCGCCCCGAGCAGCGCCGCCAGCTCCCGCTGCCGGGCCAGCCAGTCCTCGGTGCGGCGGGTCCGGCAGCCGTCGTCGGCGGCCAGCACGGTCACCGGCAGGTCCTCGGCCAGCGGCCGGGTGCGCCGCAGCTCGTCCAGTTCGGCGGCCGTGTCGAGGTAGCGGCCGTTCTCCCGCAGCAGCGCGCGCAGCGCCCGCCCGGTGCGGTAGCAGTGCCGGACCAGCGGCGCCGGGGCGAGGTCCTCGCGGCGGACGGTGGACAGCCTGGCCATGGCCCGGCGGGCGGTCGGGCCCAGCAGGTAGGGCACGGCGAGGGCGGTGGCGGCGCCGGCCACCGCCCGGTACGCCAGGTCGCGCGCACCGGGTGCCGGGTAGGGCCGGGCCGCCGCCTCCACGCTGCCGTCCACCAGCACCAGTCCGGCGGTCCGCTCGGGGTGCAGCCGGGCGAAGGCCTCGACGTGGAAGCCCGCGAGCGAGTGCCCGACCACGGTGCAGCGTTCCCGCAGCCCGAGGCCGTCCAGCACCGCCCGGATCCGCCCGGCCTCGCCGGCCGCCGTCGGCGCGGGGCGCCCGGTGGCGGGCTCCCCGGCGCTCAGCCCGTAACCGGGCCGGTCGAAGCGGACCACGGTGCGGTACGGGGTGAGGTAGGGGACGACCAGGTCCCAGTCGAACCAGCTGCTGCCGAGGCCGCCGGAGAGCAGGCAGACCGGGCCGCTGCCCTCGGTGCGGACGTGCAGCGGGACGCCGTCGACGCGCAGGAAGCGCGCCCGGTCGACGGCCTCCGGTCCGGCGGTGCTCATGTCGGCCTCCGTCCCGGGGACGGTTCGGTCGGTCGGCGCCGCCCCTCGTCCCCCTGGTTCACCTCGGCGTCCTCGGCGTCCTCATCCGTACCGTCCGAGCGGGCGACGCCCAGGGCCAGCAGGCCGAGCCAGAGCGCGACCAGCAGCACCTGGAGCCGCTGCCCGGCCCCGAGCGCCCAGGTGCCGTGCCCGGCCTGGAAGGCGGCGATCGAGGCGAGGCTCCAGCCGGTGGCGAGCAGCTCGGCGCCCAGCAGCCAGGGCCCGAACCGGCGCACCGGCGGCCACCAGTGGTAGCGCCGGGCGGCCACGGTGAGCGAGACCAGCGCGGTGAGCGCCCCGGCCATGGCGAGGCTGCTGGTGACCGCGTGCGCGGTGTGGGTGGCGGGGACGAGCCCGGCGGTCTCCCGGGCGGCGCACATCTCGTCGCTGGTGGGGGCGCAGCTGAGCGGCAGCCGGGAGTCGGCGGCGGTCGCGGCGCCGAACAGGGCGAGCGCGGACCAGCCGGCCAGCGCCCAGCGCCGCCGCCGCGAGGCCCCGACCCGCCCGGTGGCGAGGGCGGTGCCGGCGGCGGCGAGCAGGCAGAGCCCGGCGGCCAGGTCGGTGGCCCGGAACAGGCCGCCCAGCGGCTGGTCCTCGGCGGCGAGTTCGCTGATGTACGCCTGCACCGGGTCGAGTCCGGTGCTCAGCACGACCTCCAGCACCCAGGCGGTGTACGCCACGGCGCTGAGCAGCAGCAGGGTGGCGGCCGTCGTCCGCGCGGCGCGGTGGCCTGGCTGGGGGCGGGGCACCGTTCCACCCTAACCAGCGGCGAACTCCGGACCAACCGGAAGGAAAGGGACGGATCGATCGGCCGCCGCCCGGGTCGTTCGCGGGTGGCCCGGGGACGACCCGGGCACGACCCGGGGGCAGCCCGGGGACGACCCGGGGGCAGCCCGGCGACGGTTCGGTGATGGCTCGGCGATGGTTCGAGGCACCCCTCGGAACCGTGTATTGTTTTCCAGGTCAGCAGGCGCCGCTAGCTCAGTTGGTTAGAGCAGCTGACTCTTAATCAGCGGGTCCGGGGTTCGAGTCCCTGGCGGCGCACAGACATTTGGGGAGCCTCTCGCAGCAGCGAGGGGCTCCCCGATTTTTTGGCCTCCGACGTCCGTTTTGCGTGTGATGTCGGTCTCGATTGGCGATCCGCCGGAGCTATCCGGCCCGTTCTGCTCGTCCAGGGCAGTAAAACCGGAATCGGGACAAAGGTCCCCAACCGCCGATGTCCCCGTCCGTGCCGGGCTGCCTCGATGCGCCCGCAGGAAAGGCCGCGCTTTGTCCAGAAACGCCCAGGGCGGCCGTCGCACGCCGTCGATCAGTCTCCGGCCGGTCAAACGGCTCAAGCGCTCCACCGGCCCGGCCGGCGGGTCCGGCGGGTCCGGCGGCAGGAAGCCGCGACGTCCGAAGCGCACCGGCTGGCGCCGGCTGATACCCACCTGGCGGATGACCCTGCTGGGCTTCGGCTCCGCGCTGCTGCTCGGCATCGGTCTGTTCGCCCTCGGGATCGCCCTGGTGAAGGTGCCGGACGCGCACGCCGCCGCCACCGCCCAGAGCAACACCTGGCTCTACGCGGATGGTTCGGTGCTCACCCGCACCGGCCAGACCAACCGGCAGAACGTCTCCCTGGACAAGGTCTCCCCCGCCGCCCAGCACGCCGCGCTGGCCGCCGAGGACCGGAACTTCTACAACGAGGGCGCGGTCAACGTCCAGGGCCTGGCCCGGGCCGCGGTCAACACCGCCAAGGGCCAGGGCACCCAGGGCGGCTCCACCATCACCCAGCAGTACGTGAAGAACACGTACCTGAACCAGAAGCAGTCGGTCACCCGCAAGGTGAAGGAACTGTTCATCGCCATCAAGGTGGACGCCACCGAGAGCAAGAACGACATCCTCTCCGGCTACCTGAACACCTCCTACTACGGCCGCGGCGCCTACGGCATCCAGGCCGCCTCCCAGGCGTACTTCGGCATCGACGCGTCCGCCCTCGATCCCGCCCAGGGCGCCTACCTGGCCACCCTGCTGAACGCCCCGAGCGCCTACGACGTCGCCACCGCGACCGCGGCGGGCAAGCAGAACGCCGTCAACCGCTGGAACTACGTGCTCGACGGCATGGTCAAGGAGGGCTGGCTCTCCGCGGACGAGCGGGCCAGGACCGCCTTCCCGGAGGTCCGGGACCCCCAGCCCAACCCGGGCCTGTCCGGCCAGGCCGGCTACCTGGTCGACGCGGCCACCCAGTACCTCACCTCCAGCGGCGTGATCAACGAGACCGAGCTGGCCAAGGGCGGCTACACGATCAAGCTGAGCATCGACCCGGCCCGCCAGCAGGCCCTCCAGGACTCCGTCCAGGCCCAGCTGCATGACAGCCTGAACCCGGACAAGCGGAAGAAGGACGCGGCCGCCCAGGCCGGCGCCGCCTCGGTGGACCCGAAGACCGGCGCGGTCGTCGCCCTGTACGGCGGCGTCGACTACGTGAAGCACTACGTCGACAACGCCACCCGGCGCGACTACCAGGCCGGCTCGACCTTCAAGGCGATCGCGCTGGCCGCCGCCTTCGAGAACAACGCCAAGACCCAGGAGGGTCGCACCGTCACCCCGCGCACGGTCTACGACGGCACCAGCGGCCGGAAGGTCCGCGGCGGCAAGGGCACCCCGTACGCGCCGCCGAACGAGGGCGACAAGAGCTACGGCCAGATCACCCTCCAGCAGGCCACCGACTGGTCGGTCAACTCGGCGTTCGCGCAGCTCGCGCAGGACACCGGGCTCCAGAAGGTCAAGGACACCGCCGTCGCGATGGGCCTGCCCGGCAACACCCCGGGCCTCGACCCGGTGCCGTCCATCCCGCTGGGCGCGGCCACCCCGAGCGTGCTCGACATGGCGGGCGTGTACGCCACGCTGGACAACGGCGGCAAGCAGATCACCCCGTGGCTGGTGCAGTCAGTGGACCGCGAGGGCGAGAACGTCGCGCTGCCCGCGCACAAGACCACCCAGGCGATCAGCGAGGACACCGCCAACCAGGTCACCTCGATGCTCCAGGGCGTGGTGAGCGACCCGGGCGGCACCGGCTGGCGGGCCAAGGGCCTCGGCCGCCCGGTGGCGGGCAAGACCGGCACCACCGACGACCAGAAGTCGGTCTGGTTCGTGGGCTACACCCCCGAGCTGGTCACGTCGGTCGCCCTGTTCGGCCAGGACCCGGGCAACGGCTCCCAGGTCAGCCTGAGCGGCGTCGGCGGCATCGACGGCGCGGCCGGCGGCCAGTTCCCGGCCCAGATCTGGACCAGCTACATGAAGGCCGCGCTCAAGGGCCAGCCGGTCAGCGACTTCGCCACCCCGGCGGGCGGCGACTCCTCGGGCGCCACCGACCTGCCGACCGCCCCGAGCACGCCGAGCAGCGCCCCGTCGACGGGTGCCCCCAGCGGCGCTCCGAGCACCGGCCCCACCACGGCGCCGGGCGACGGCTCGGGCTCGACCCCGTCGGGCGGCACCGACGGCGGCGCGACCACCGCGCCGACGGCCCCGCCGACCAGCCAGCCCACCACCCAGCCCACCCGGCCGCCCCGGCCCACCTCGAAGCCGACGCAGACCACCCAGCCGACCGCGCCCCCGACCAGCCAGCCGACCGGCCAGCCCACGGGCGGGACGGGCGGGACGGACGCGCTCACGGGGGCGGGCGCCTCGTCCCGGTCCGGGGGCTGACGGGGGTCCGATCACCCCGGCCCGTTCACTCGGCCCCGGCCGCCCGCTCTCAGCTGAGACC
>NZ_JBHVEU010000201.1:0-15550 GCF_042802075.1 Kitasatospora sp. NPDC057518 | reverse complement strand
GCCGCACCCCACCCGGGGCGCGGCGGCCTCGTCGCGTTCCCGGCCGGAGCCCCGGATCCCGACCCCTCGGCTCCCGGCCCCTCGGCCCCCGGATCCCGGCCACCCCGGTGGAACGGGCCGGTCAGGACGGCCGGGGCGGGAGCGGCAGCGGAACGGCCGGCAGCCCGTCGATGCTGCTGCCGACCAGCGGCTTGCGCTCGCAGTAGGCGCCGAACTCCTCCTCGTCCTTCCGGTCGAAGTACTGGGCGTGCAGGTCGCGGTCGGCCCGGTAGTCCATGAACGGCACCGCGTACCCGCAGGAGTCGCTGACCCGCTCCGCCCGGACCAGCACGATCGCCCGCAGCCCGGATCCGTCGGCGGACGGGTCGAAGTGGCCGAGCAGTTCGGCGAACCGCGGGTCGTCCCGGAACACCGGCTCCCCGCGCCCGTGCACCCGCACCACGGTCGGCGGGCCCTCGAAGGCGCACCACATCAGGGTGATCCGGCCGTTCTCCCGCAGATGGGCGACGGTCTCGGCCTGCGAGCCGCCGACATCCAGGTAGGCGAGGGTGAGTTCGTCGATCACCGCGAGCGTCCCGGACCGGCCCTTGGGCGAGAGGTTGACGTGCCCGTCGGCGGCCAGCGGGGCGGTGGCCACGAAGTAGACCGGCTGGCGCTCGATGAACCGGCGCAGCCGACCGTCGATGGCTTCGTACTGCTTTCCCATGCCCGCCAGTCTGCCCCCATCTCGGCTGGCAAGAAACCGGATTCCGCTTCCTGAGACGCCCCGCACCGCCCGGGCCCTCCCGGGGGCCGGGCGGTGCCGCCTACGATGGCCCGTGCGCGTGTCACCCGCCGGACCGAGCTGGGGAGTTGCGATGATCCGGAACACCCCTCCCGGGACGGTCCTCGGCGCGCCGGCCGCGCCGCTGCGCGGGTACGTGCTCGGCTACCGGGGCTACCGGCTGGCGCTGCGGCAGCCGCTCCGACGGCTGGAGGTGCCGACGGACGTGGTCACCGTGGCGCTCGCCTTCGAGGGCACCATGAGCCTCACCGACGCCGTCTCCCCCGCGGCCGCGGCCTCCTTCGGCTCGGTCGCCGCCGGGCTGCGCCGCACCGCGACGGTCGCCGAACACGCGGGCGCGCTGCACGGGTTGGCCGTCTCGCTCACCCCGCAGGGCGCGTTCCGGGCGTTCGGGCCGCTGGCCGGCGAGCTCGGCGGGCACTGGGCCGAGGCCGGGGACGTCCTGGGCCCGCGGCTGCGGGCGCTGACCGACCGGCTGGCCCACGCGCCGAGCTGGCCGGCCCGGTTCGCCATGCTGGACGGGTACTTCGGCGCGCTGTTCGCGTACGGGCCGGACTGGGACCCGTCCGTGCACTGGGTCTGGCGGCAACTGCGGCACTCGCACGGGCTGGTGCCGATCGGCACCCTGGTCGAGGGCACCGGGTGGAGCCGCCGCCGACTGGAGCTGCGCTTCCGCGAGCACCTCGGGCTGGCCCCCAAGCAGGCGGCCGGCATCCTCCGGCTCCAGCGCACCCTCAACGCCCTGACCGCGCACGAGGACCACCCCTCCGAGGACCACCGCTCCGGGCACCGGCCCACCGGCGCCGACCTGGCCACGCGCTGCGGCTACTACGACCAGTCCCACCTCGACCGGACCTTCCGCGCCATGGTCGGCTGCTCGCCGCGCGCGTTCCTGGCCGCCCGGCGCACCGCCGCCGCCCTGCCCGGGCCCGCCGAGCGGGTCACCGACCGGGTCAGCGGGCGGGTGACCAGCACCGTCCTGGACCCAGGGGGTTCCGGGAGCTGAGGCGTGCGCATTCGTACAAGACGCACCGCTGCCCCACCCGGCACGCTCGAAGGGCCCGGCCGGTACGGGGGGCCGGCCGGTCACCGGAGCGGGCGGGGCGGGGCGGAAATGGGGCGAGGCGGGCCGGGCGGGGTGTCAGCCGGTCAGTGCTTCAGGTACACGCTGTCCATGAATTCGATGATCTGCTGATCGGTCAGCCGCTGGCCTTCGCGGTGGCCCATCGCCAGGTCGGCCTCGCTGATCATGCCCACCAGCCGGTCCCCGTCGATCACCGGGATGCGCCGGATCTGGTGCTGCTCCATCTTGCGCAGCACCGTCTCCATGCTGTCCTCGGCGCGTACGCAGTGCAGGTGGCCGCCCAGTTCGATGGCCGTCATCGTGGCCGGGTCCTTGCCCTCCGCGATACATCGCAGCACGATGTCGCGGTCGGTGATGATGCCCTTGAGCTTCTGGTCGTCGCCGCAGATCGGCAGCGCGCCCACGTGCTTGTCGCGCATCATCCGCGCGGCCTCGGCGAGCGTCTGGTGGGCGCCGATGCACTGGGCACCGGTGTGCATGATGTCTCGGGCTTTGGTCACGGGGACTCCTTCGTCGGTGGTTCCCCCCGCCGGATCCCCCCGCATCCCCCCGGCGGTGCTCCCGGGCTCCCGCCGTCGGGGCGGAAGGGGGCTGTGACCGCGCCCTCACCATAAGCAACCCCGCCTCCGCCCGCGACCCCGCGCAGCCAGAGCGGGCGAGTCCGCGCGACCTTCGAGGCGGGGCCCGGGGCGCGGCCGCAGAGTGGAGGAGAGCAAGACCGGCCCGGCCACCGGCCCGGCCACCCGCACCTCCCGAGGAGTGAGCGAGCCATGGACACCACCGAGACCCCCGCCCCGCAGGTCTGGCCCAACCTGCGCGCCACCGACGCCCGGGCCCTGATCCGCTTCCTGGTCGACGCCTTCGGCTTCCAGGAGGTCGTCGCCTACGGCGAGGGCGAGTTCGTCGCGCACGCCGAACTCGCCTGGCCCGAGGGCGGCGGCGTGATGCTCGGCTCCGACCGTCCGACACCCGAGGACGCCGAACCGTGGCCGGGCCGGCCGGGCGGCTTCACCGCGTACGTGGTCACCGCCGACCCGGACGGCGTGCACGCCCGCGCGGTGGCCGCCGGGGCCCGGATCATCACCGGGCTGTACGAGACCGACTACGGCTCGCGCGACTTCGCCGCCGCCGACCCGGAGGGCAACCGCTGGTACTTCGGCACCTACCCGGGCGCGCCCCGGCCGGCCGTCCGCCCACGGGGGTGAGGCGGTCCGCGGTCACGGACGGCCCGGAGCGGCGGCGCCGAGGCGGTGGCCGCCGGACCGGGGCAGACTGACAGCGGGGCCACCCCACCGGAGGCATCGGAGGCGGACCGTGCCGCAGATGACGGTGGACGGGCACACCCTCGCCCTCTCCCACCTCGACAAGGTGTACTACCCGCGCACCGGCACGCCCAAGGGCGAGGTGCTGCGCTACTACGCCGCCGTGCATGCCGCGCTGCTCCCGCACCTGCGCGACCGTCCGGTCTCCTTCCTCCGCTGCCCGGACGGCGTCGAGGCGGAGGTGTTCGTCGCCAAGAACCCGCCGCCCGGCACCCCGGAGTGGGTGCGCACGGTCGACGTGCCGAGCAACACCGGCGAGCTGCGCCAGGTGGTGCTGGAGAGCGGCGCGGCGCTGCTGGCGGTCGCCAACCTGGGCTGCCTGGAACTGCACGTCCCGCAGTGGCACGCGGCCCGACCCGCCCTCGCCGACCGGCTGGTGCTGGACCTGGACCCCGGCGAGGGCGCCGACGTGCTCACCTGCCGCACGGTCGCGCTGCTGCTGCGCGAGCGGCTCGCGGCGGACGGCCTGGCGGCCTGGGTGAAGACCTCCGGCTCCAAGGGCCTGCACCTGCTGGTCCCGATCGAGCCCGCGCCGAGCGCCCGGGTCTCCGGGTACGCGAAGGCGCTGGCCGCCGCCCTGGAGGCCGAGCACCCGGAGCTGGTGGTGCACACCATGGCCAAGGCCCGCCGCCGGGGCCGGGTGCTGGTCGACTGGTCGCAGAACAACGCCAAGAAGACCACCGCCGCGCCGTACACCCTGCGGGCCAGGCCGCTGCCGACCGTCTCCACCCCGCTGGCCTGGGCGGAGCTGGAACGGGCCGCCGACGAGCGGGACCTGGTCTTCACCCTCGCCGAGGTGCCCGACCGGCTGGCCGCCCACGGCGACCTGCTCGCCCCGCTGCTGGACCCGGAGCGGGCCCGGCCGCTGCCCGGCGCACCGGCGGCGCCACCGCCGACGGGGTCACCACCGACCAGGCGGGCGGAAGGAGCGCGGCCGGCCCAGGTGCTGCACCCGCCCGTCGAGGTGATGCGCCCGACCGCCGTGGCCGCCGTCCCGCCCGCCGACGGCCTGGGCGGCGGGGGCGTGCAGTACGAGCTGAAGCTGGACGGCTTCCGCTGCGTCGCCTTCGCCCGGGGCGGGCGGCCCGCGTGCCTCCAGTCCCGCGGCGGCCGCGACCTCGCCCCCGAGTTCCCCCCGATCGCCGCCGCCGTCGCCCGGCTGCCGGAGGGCCTGGTGCTGGACGCCGAGCTGGTCGCCTGGCGCGACGGCCGGTTCGCCTTCGGCGAGTTGCTGCGCACCCGCCGGGCCCGCGCCGCCGCCACCGGGGTCGCGCTCGGCCTGATCGCCTTCGACCTGCTGGCGCTGCCCGGCCGCGACGTACGCGCCCTGCCGCTCACCGACCGCCGCCGGCTGCTGCTCGCCGCCCTCGCCGACGTCCCACCGCCGATCCGGCCGGTCATGGCCACCACCGACCGGGCGGAGGCGCTGGAGTGGACGGAGCGGCTCGCCGACACCGGGGTGGAGGGACTGGTCTGCAAGGCCGCGGCGGCCCCGTACCGCCCGCGCGGCGCGGGCCGGGTCTGGGTCAAGTACCGCCGCGGCGACACCCTCGACGCCACCGTCCGCGCCGTCACCGGCCCGGCCGCCCACCCGCACGCGCTGATCCTCCAGCTGGACGACGGCCGGGTGTTCCTGACCACCCCGAGGCTCACCCCGGTCCAGTCCCGCGAGGTCGCCGAGCTCGCCCGCCCCCTGCTCGGCCCGCCCGCCACCGACCCGGACCACGGCCCGGTCCACCCGCTGACCGCCCCGCTCCGCGCCGAGTTCACCCTCACCGGCCGCCCGCCGTCCGCCACCTTCCTCCGCCTCCGCGGCGACTGACCCCGCCCTCGCTCCCCTTGCTCACCGCCTCCGTTTCGCCGCCGCGTGGGCGAACTCCGTCACGAAGGCGTCGTCGAACAGCGGCAGGTCGCCCGGCTTGCGGCTGGTGACGAGCGGGCCGGGGCCGTCGTGGCAGACGTGGACCGGCTCGTCCACCCAGTGGGCGCCGGCGTTGACCAGGTCGGTGCGCAGGCTGGGCCAGGAGGTGAGGGTGCGGCCGCGGACGGCGTCGGCCTCGATGAGCGTCCAGGCCGCGTGGCAGATCGCCGCGACCGGACGGCCGGCGGCGCAGTAGGCGTGCACGAAGGCGACCGCCGGGCGGTCCAGGCGCAGCCGGTCGGGGTTGGCGACGCCGCCGGGGAGGACCAGCCCGTCGTAGGCCGCCGCGTCGGCCTCGGCGACCAGGGCGTCCACGGCGAAGGTGTCGCCCTCGGCGTGGTGGCGGACGGTGCGGACCCGGCCCTCGGCGGTGGACAGCAGCCGCGGGGTGCCGCCGGACTCGGCGACGGCCTGCCAGGGGTCGGTCAGTTCGACCTGTTCGGCCCCGTACGGCGCGACCAGGAAGGCGATCACGCGTCCGGTGAGCGTGGTGGACGGCCAGCCCATGGCGTGGTCGCTCAGCGCGGGTGCGGGGCGGTCAGGTCGACGGCCGCGGGCGGGGCGGAGCTGAGCCTGGCGCGCGGGCAGTCGAGGTGGACGGCGCGGTCGAGGTGGTCGAGCCGGGCGACCAGCCCGGCCGGGACGAGCACCCGGGTGCCGGGCACCCAGGGTTCGGCGTCGACCAGCAGGTGGTCCCCGGCGTCCTGTTCGACCCGGCCGACCGGGCCGTCGGTGGCGAGCACCTCGTACCCGACCAGCGTGAGGTCGGCGGCGGGATGGGAGCCCGGGCGGTACTCCCACAGGTCGGTGGTCATGGTGTCACGCCTCCGGACGGTCCCAGGGCCGCCGTTCGCGGCGCTCCCGGCGCTCCCGGACCTCCGCCGGGTCCACCGCTTCGGTGCCGCCGCGGCCGGCGCGGCGGCGGCGCAGCAGCTCGGAGGCGGCGAACGCGGCCGCCACGGTGGCCGCCCAGACCACGCCGAGCGCGACCAGTACGGCGGTGGCCGGGGTCCGCAGGCCGACGCCGAGGCAGATCATCGTCATCACCAGCGCGGTCAGCACGACCCCCGCCGAGAACCTGCGCCCGATGCCGCGGAGCACGCCCCGGACCCGGCTCGGCGGCTCGGCGCCCATGGTGCTCAGCTTCCGGTCGAGCCGTGTGTCCTGGCGCAGATCGGACTCGATCTCCTCGAGGAGCCGCCGCTCCCATCCGCTCAACGCGGGTCCGTCCATCTCGGTCACCTCCGACACTTCGGGTGACGTGCTCGCACCCGGGCGGTTGCCCGGTACGGGCTCGCGCTAACCGTTCCGGGCACCGCCTGTTCCGGCGCCGACGGGCCCGAACGCCCGGGGGCGGGCGAGCAGGCTGTCGTCCAGGACGCTCAACAGGGCGGCGGCGTCGCGGTGGACCTCGGCCGCGCCCGCCGCCCGCAGCTCGGGGCCGGTGTCCCGGCCGGCCGCCAGGGCGACGCACGGCACCCCGGCCCGCCGCGCCGCCCGGACCTCGCGCACACTCCCGGCGACGGCCACGGCGTGCGAGGGCCTGCCGTCCACCAGGTCCAGCGCGGCCCGCACCGGGTCGCCCCCGGGGTCGGCCACGGCCAGAGCCGGAGCCCCGGCCGGCCCGGGGCCGGTCAGCACGACCGTCCAGCCCCGTACCGCGCACTCGCGCAGCAACTCGGCACCGCCGGGCAGCGCGGGCTGCCACCAGTCGGTACCGAAGAGAGCCGCCGAGACCACCGTCATGACCACCGCTTCCGTTCGCGGGCGACGCACCGAACGCTCTCCTCCAGGTTAGGTCGCTCCCCCGCCGCGCGCGCAGCCTGCGCCCCGTGGATCCGCGGCGGGGGGCCGTGGCAAGGAGCCACGGCGGGGGGCCGCGCGGCCGTCGGTTCGCGCCGCCCGGACCGCCGCTCCGCGCGTGCGCCGGCGCTCCGGAGCGCCGGCCGGGGCCGGGGCGGGGACGACGGCCGCGCGCCGGGGCCCGTCGTGCGGTGCGGTCCGCGAAAAGCCGCTGGTCCGGGGTGGGCCGCAGGCCCTAGGGTGTCGCCCCGTCACATTGGTCCAGTCCAGGAGTCCGTCCCCGATGCCTTCGCCCGCCCTGTACCGCTCGCCCAGACCCAGCTCCACCGCCGCCACCGTCCTGCTCGCCGTGTGCGGCACCGCGACCCTCGCCTCGCTCGCCGCGGGCTTCCGCCTGTACGGGGAGGCGGGGGAGTTCGCCGCCGACTCCGACCTGGCCGACGAGTCCGCGCTGACGGACGCGGCCCTGCTCTACGACAACGTCAGCCTGGTCCAGACGCTCACCCTGCTGGCCTCGGCGGTCGCCTTCATCACCTGGTTCCACCGGGTGCGGGTGAACGCGGAGGTCTTCGACCCGAGCGGGCACCGGTTCAAGCGCGGCTGGGCGATCGGCGGCTGGTTCACCCCCGTGGTCGCCCTCTGGTTCCCGTTCCGGATCACGGTCGACACCTGGACGGCCAGCGCCCGGCCGGACGCCTCCGGGGTGCGCCTGCCGCACCCCCAGCCGCTGGTCAACCTCTGGTGGGCCACCTTCTGGCTGGCCAACGCGACCGGCCGGTTCGGCGCCAACTACCTGAACTCGGCGAAGTACCCGGACGACTACCAGACCGCCCTCGGCTGGCTGCTGGTCTCCGACGTGCTGGAGGTGGTCGCCGCCGTCCTCGCCGTCCTGGTCGTCCAGCGGCTGACGGCCATGCAGGAGGAGCGCTTCGCCGAGTCCACCGCCCACGCGTACGCGGTCCGCGGCGGGACCGTCCGGGGCTGAGCCGTTCCGCCGGCCGCGGGCCCGCGGGCGGGCGCTCAGTCCGTGAACGGGTCCGAGGCCAGCCGGGCGTGCAGGTGCTCGTCCGTGTAGACGCCCCCGCCGTAGGTGTAGGAGGCGCGCAGGGTGCCCTCGTACGGGAAGGCGGCCCGCTCGGCGACCCGGCAGGAGGCCTCGTTGCCCACGGCGTGGTAGAGCTCGATCCGGCGGGCGCCGGCGTGCTCCACCGCCCAGCGGGTGACGGCGGTGGTGGCCCGGGTGGCCAGGCCCCGGCCGCGGGCCGCGGCGAGCAGCCAGTAGCCGACCATGGCCACGCCGTCGTCCCGGTTGCTCCACCCCAGGTAGGCGTTGCCGCAGAGGCTGCCGTCGGCGGCGTCGATCACGGCGAAGGAGGCCGCGCTGCCGTCGGCCCAGCCTGCCTCGCAGCGCTCCAGGTAGGCCTGCGGGTCGACCGGGCCGGTGGCGCTGAGCGGGTTCCAGCGGGCGACGGCAGGGTCCGCCGCGGCGGCGAGCAGGGCGGGCACGATTCCGCCGGACACGTCGAGGCCGGGCCCCCACGGGCGCAGCACGGCGTCGCCGAGGTCGAGGACGGTGGGGCGGAACAGCCGCTGGGCGGTGCCGGGATCGCTGATGGTCATCCCGTCTTCCTATCCCCCGCTCCCGGGGGCCCGCCAGCGAATATTCCGGTGCCCGACTTCGCCCGCCCGCTCCGCCCTCGTGGACGGAGCGGGCGGGCGGACGGGGCGCGGTCAGATCCGGGCCAGGTAGCCGTTCTCCACCAGCCAGAGCACGTTCAGCTTGGCCGGGCCGCCGGGCAGCAGGGTGGCGTCGAGCTGGTACTGGAGGCCCCAGCCGGGCTGGTTGAACCAGGGAGCGATCGGGCCGGCGTGCACCGTGAAGGCCTTGACCACCTTGTAGTCGTGGTAGTTGCAGGCGGCCGGCGGGGTGCCGTCCAGGCTCTGCGGCGGGAGCGCGCGGCTGGCGTAGGGCAGGCCCTCGGGGGCGAGGTAGGCGCCGTACTCGCTGCCGTAGCGGTCGATGTTCTGGTTCGGGTAGAGGGTGAGGTCGAACTCGATCGGGCTGCCGTCGGGCAGGGTGACGTAGCCGTCGGCCGGCGGGTATATCCAGCCGCCCTTGCCGCCGTTGCCGGCCGGGTCGTAGTACTTGGCCAGGAAGTCCTGCTCGCCCGCGCCGCCGGTGCGCTGGTAGCCGACGAGCTGGCGGCCGACCGGCCCGGCGGTCGGGAGGTCGGCCGGGCCGAGGCGGGCGTCGTCGTGGCGGAAGGCGGCGGAGCACTGGTCGGCGGGGGTGGCCGCCGGGGCCGCGACGGCGGCGGGGACGGTCACGGCGGTGAGGGCGGCGGCCGCGGCGAGCGGCGCGACGAGCAGGCGAAGGCGAAGGCGCACGGTGTCTCCGTCGAACGGGTCAGCGGTCGAAAAAGGAGCCACGGAGGAGCGTTCTGCTCACCCTCTGTGGCTGGTTCGACACCAGGCAATCGGATCATCTGATCATTCGTCAACATGATCCGTGCGACTGCGCGTTCGACTCAGCGGATTCGGCCAAAGCCGGGACACCGGGACCGCCCGTCCGCGAGGATGAGCGGTCCGGCGCGCCCGGGTCACTTCCCCGGGGCGACCCGCCCGAGCAGGTGGAGCAGCCGGTCGAGGGCGTCCTTGGAGTTCGGCTCGGTCAGGTTGGCCATCAGCCGGAACGCCGCCTTCAGCAGCGCCGGGTGGCCGAGCCCGGCCGCCCCGGCCGCGCCGCGCAGCTTCGGGCGGCCCAGCATGTCGGCGGCCAGGCGGCCGAGCGCGAAGTAGCCCGCGTAGGCGGAGCGCAGCGCCTGCGGGTAGGCACGCAGGGCGAGTTCGCGACCGCGGTCGGTGCGGCGGGCGAGGGCCTGGACGATGGTCTCGGCGGCGTAGCGGCCGGACTCCATCGCGTAGGCGATGCCCTCGCCGGTGCCCGGGCTGACCGTCCCGCCCGCGTCGCCGATCAGCAGCAGGCCGTCGGCGTAGTGGGGCGCGCGGTTGAGGCCCATCGGCAGGGCGGCGCCGCGGATCGGCTCGGTGACCGCGTCGGGGGTGTAGCCGTACTCCGGGGGCAGGCCGTCGCACCAGCGCCGCAGCACCTCCCGCCAGTCCGCCTCGGTCCCGGCGGTGTCCAGGACCCCGAGGCCGACGTTGGCGGTGCCGTCGCCCATGCCGAACACCCAGGCGTAGCCGGGCAACTGGCGCCGGGCCCGGTCGTCGGGGTCGCGCAGGTCGAGCCAGACCTCCAGGTAGCGGTCGTCGTGCCTCGGGGTGGTGAAGTACGTCCGGTAGGCGACGCCCATCGCGCGGTCGGTGCGGCGGTAGCGCCGCATCGCCACCGACAGCCGGGTGGAGTTGCCGTCGGCGGCGACCACGACCGGGGCCCGGTAGGCGACCGGCCGGCGCTCCTCGCCCAGCTTGGCGGTGACGCCGGTGATCCGGCCGGTCCGCTCGTCCAGCGTCGGGCCCGTCACATTGGCGCGTTCGACCACCCGGGCTCCGAGCGAGGCGGCCTTGCGGGCGAGCAGTTCGTCGAAGTCGGCGCGGCGCCGGACCAGTCCGTACCCGGGGTAGGCGGAGAGCTCGGGCCAGTCGAACTCCACCGAGCGGTGCCCGGAGATCAGCCGCAGGCCCCGGTTGTGCAGCCAGCCGGCCTCCTCGGAGACGTCGATGCCGAGGTCGGTCAACTGCTTGACGGCGCGCGGGGTGAGGCCGTCCCCGCAGACCTTCTCGCGCGGGAAGGCGGACTTCTCCAGCAGCAGGACGTCCAGTCCGGTCCAGGCGAGGTGGGCGGCGGCGGTGGAGCCGGCCGGTCCGGCGCCGACCACGATGACGTCGGCGCTCCCCCCGTCCTGGACGGCCTCCCCGCCACTGACGGTCTCCTCGGGCCGGACGGTCTGCTCTGGGCCGGGCATCGCACTCTCCCACGGGTCGGATCGGCTGTCCGCGCGACGGAGTCCTCGGACTGGGCGGTTCCGGACGGACGATAGAGAACCCCGGCGCCCGCCCGCCGCCCCGACACGCAGGCCGCCCCGCGAACCGGCCAATACCGGCCACCCCTGCCGTACGGGTCCACCCGCCACGCCGGGGGCCCGGACGCAACCGAGCCCCCGGCCCGCGAGCAGCAGCGGGACCAGGGGCTCTCCGTCGTTCCGCGGCGCGGACCCCTCGGGGGGGGATCAACGGCGGTCGCGCCGGGTTCGACGAGGGCCCCGACCACGGGGGCGGACCGGGGCCCTCATCCGGTACCACGGCCGGCACCGCCTCCCGGGTTCACCACCAGTCCCACTGATCCCATTGACACCACTGGCACCACTGGCACCACCCGACCCGGCCCCGGGAACGGCGGAAGCCCCTGACCGCACGGGGGAACGTGGCAGGGGCTTCCACTGTCGACTACGGCCGGCGGGCCCTCACGGGTTCAGCGCCAGCACCACGTACCCCGCCAGCACCGCCAGGTGCACCGCGCCCTGCAGCGGGGTCGCCCGGCGCGGGATGACGGTGAGGGTGAGCAGCACGATGGTCAGGCTCAGCAGCACCATGTGTGCCGGGTCGAGGCCGAGGACGAGCGGGCCGGAGAGCCAGGTGGAGGCGATCGCGACCGCCGGGATGGTCAGGCCGATGCTGGCGAGCGCCGAGCCGAGGGCGAGGTTGAGGCTGGTCTGCACCCGGTTGCGGACGGCCGCGCGCAGCGCCGCGATGGTCTCCGGCAGCAGCACCATCATGGCGATCACGACGCCGACCACGGCGTGCGGCAGCCCGGCGTCGTCCACCGCCTTCTCGATGGTCGGCGACACGCCCTTGGCCAGGCCCACCACCGCCACCAGGGCGACGGCGAGCAGCAGCAGGCTGATCCCGGCGGCCCGGAGGGTGGGCGGGGAGGCGTGCTCCTCCTCGGCCAGCACCCGGCCCTCGGGGGTGACGGGCAGGAAGTAGTCGCGGTGCCGGACGGTCTGGGTGGCCACGAACAGGCCGTAGACCACCAGCGAGGCGGTGGCCGCGAAGGTGAGCTGGGTGGTCGAGAACTGGGGGCCGGGCGAGCTGGTGGTGAAGGTCGGCAGTACCAGGCTGAGGGTCGCGAGGGTGGCGATGCAGGCCAGCGCGGCGCCGGTGCCCTCGGCGTTGAAGACGGCGGTCCGGTACTTGACGGCGGCGACCAGGATGGACAGTCCGAGGATGCCGTTGCAGGTGATCATCACGGCGGCGAAGACGGTGTCCCGGGCCAGGGTGGAGGACTTGTCCCCGCCGTCGGCCATCAGCGTCACGATCAGCGCGACCTCGATCACGGTGACCGCCACGGCGAGGACCAGTGACCCGAAGGGCTCCCCCGACCAGTGCGCGATCACCTCCGCGTGGTGCACGGCCGACAGCACGGCGCCCACCAGGAAGCAGGCGACCACCGCCACCACCCAGCCGGGGAGTTCCTTGTGCCAGGTCAGGGCGAGGACGAGGAACGACACCACCGGGACGACGACGGTCCATTGCGCGAGAGCCGCGCGGAGCTTCGTGATCATGCCGCCGAGGATCCCAGACCGGAGGTCCGTCACCCGGGTGCCCGCGCCGGATACATAGGGATGTGGCATAACTCATCCCAATTCGGCAGTCACCCACCGTAGCCATGAAGGTACTGAAGCACTTTGTCGACATGTCGCCGAAGCCGTTCCGGGACGCCCCCGGCGGTCGCCACGGTCTTGTCGCTGGTCCGGTAGGCCGCCGCGACCAGGGCGGGCAGGTCGTGGGTGAAGCCGTGGCGCTTTATCTGCTGGTCGAGCCAGCAGGCGTAGTTGCCCATCGCGGCGATCGCGTCGCCCGGGTCCCAGTACGACTTCGGACCGGCGTGGGTGGCGGCCTTGCCCCAGGCCTCGAAGACGGAGGGCGTCCACAGGGCGATGCCGTACTCGCCGGTCTCCGGGCGGGCGGCCTTCGGGTCGAAGCCGCTCTCGGCCTTCAGCATGGCGGCCAGCAGCACCGGGGTGACCTCCGGCTCGGGGCAGCGCCGCGCCGCGGTCTCGATCATGCCCCGATAGGCCACCGGGACGTCCGATCCGGCCGGGATCGCGCCGGGCGGCGGGGGCGCCGCGCGCTCAGCCGCGCCCGGACCGCCGGACTCCGGGCCACCGGCCAGGACGAGGACGGCGAGCCCGCAGGCGAGCAGGCCCGCGCCGGACCGGACGGCGGCCTGGACGGCGACCCGGACAGCGGCCCGACGGCCCCGGCCCGGAACGGCGGCGGCCCGGGCGACCAGGGCCGCCAGCCCGGCCGGCCCGGTCCGGGTCCGCTCCTCCCGCCCGGGGGCGAGGCAGGCGGCGACCACCGGCCGCCAGCGCACCGGCAGCGCCTCGTGCAGCCGCAGCGGCGCGGCGCCCCGCGCGTACGCCTGGGCGGCCAGCGAGCGGGCCCGGCTGGTGGCGCCGAGGAAGGGGTGCAGGCCGCCGGTGAGCACCTGGTGGGCGATCACCCCGAAGGCCCAGACGTCGGCACTCGGACGCACCGCGATGCCGCGGGCGCCGGTGCGCTCGGACCACCACTCGGGCGGGACGTGGTCGGGCGAGCCCAGCGGCGGGGCGTAGGCGTGGGTGCCCTCCAGCTCGGCGGTGAGGCCGAAGTCGGCGATCTTCGCGGTGCCGTCGGGCATCAGCAGGACATTGGCCGGTTTGAGGTCCCCGTGCACCCAGCCGACCCGGTGCATGTGGCTCAGCCCGGCGCAGACCTCGGCCAGGATCCGCTCGGCGCCGGGCACCGCCGCACCGGGGCGGGCCTCGCCCAGCAGGTCCTGGAGGCTGCCGGCGGCGCGTTCCATCACCAGGGCGACGGCACCGTCGAGCGCCGGGTGGTCCGGGTCCTCGACGGTGGCCACGGCGAGGGTGCGGATCAGGTGGGGGTGGTCGGCGCGGCGGCTGAAACGCTGTTCGCTGCGGGCCATCCGGGCCACGGTCCGGCGCTGGCCGGGGGCGAACCGGGCCGCGCCGAGGATCTTGACGGCGGCCTGGCTCCCGTCGGGGCCCTCGGCTGCGTACACACTGCCCCAGGCACCCGCGCCGAGGAAGGCGCCGAGGCGGTAGCCGGCGATCGGGTAGCCCTCCGGGACCGCGAAGGACGGGCCCCCGGACAGCCCGGGGTCGGAACCCGGCTCCGGCTCGGGCTCGGACCGCGGCGACGGCTCCGGCTCCGGCTCCGGCTCCGGCTCGGACCCCGGCGACGGCTCGGACGGGGCGCCGGGCGTCACGGCCGGGCGACCGCGCGCCGGGGCGGGAGCAGGGCCAGGTGCTCCTCCCGGACGAGGTCGAACTTCAGCGCCAGCGCCACCAGTTCCTCGCGCTTGCCGCCGGCCGGCCCTTCCTCGTACGGCTCGCGCAGCCGCAGCTTGGCCTCCACCAGGTAGTCGATGTGGTAGTTGACCGCCGAGCGGCTCAGCCCGCGGCAGCCGGGCAGGGCGCGCAGCCGGGCGAGCACCTCGGTCACCCCGGGGACGGCGGCGGCGGAGGGCGAGCGCAGCCGGGGCTCACAGAGCGCGAGCAGGACCAGGAAGTACTTGGCGGTCGGGTCCAGGGCGAACGGGCTGACGGTGTGCTCGCCGTCGGCGCCGCCGGGCCGCCCGTCGAGGTAGGCGTGCTGCGGGGCGAAGACCTTGAAGGCCGCGGGCTCGCCGAGCGCGGGCAGCAGCACCCGGGAGAGCTCGAACGGGACGGGGGCGCCGAGCCGGCCGGGCGCGACCTTGACGTGCTCCCCCGCGCCCTCCAGGTTCTCCACCACGTAGGTGGCCGAGGTGCTGAAGTTGGACAGCCGCCAGTAGTCCTCGGCCGCGACCACCTCCCCCGCCCGGCGGGAGACGCCCTGGTCGGGCAGTGGGATGGGGACCGGTCGGCCGGGCTCCCCGCGCCCGAACACCGCGCTCTCGCCCGGGCCCATCCGCAGCAGGCCGGGGGCCCCACCGGGCCTCATCCCGGGCCCGGGGCCGGGCAGTTGGACGATGACCGTGTCCACGCGGCACCTCCGTGGGATCGGGTCGATACCTCCGTGGGATGGGGTCGATGGTATCCGTCCTATTCGCCCCAGGGGCAAGCCCGCCACCCGGACGGGTGAGGAACCGCCCTTTTCCGCCCATGAACTGATCATCCGTCAGGACTGGAGTTGTCCGTGTTCTGAACAGATGAGGAATGGTTGCAGGATGTAGTTGAACGGTCACCATGAGTGTGACGCAACGCACACACAACACGTTCACGATGTGTGCAAGACTCATCTCAAGGAGTGAGATTCCCTTAATTTCCAAGGAGGTTCGTATCATGCGCGCTCGGATCGCAGCTGTGGTGATGGCGGCGGCAGGGATCGCCGGCCTGACGGCGGCCCCGGCCATAGCGGCCACCGCGACGTCCGACACCGACACCGCGCTCTGCGCCACGGTGCTCAACCAGCCCTGCATCTCGCACCAGGCCGACGGCGCCGGCATCGTCGGCGTCGCCCAGGTCAGCGCGGACCCGGGCCAGTTGACGCTGGTTCGGGTCGAGGTCCGCACCCAGGCCGCCTGGGGCAGCCCCTGGGAGGCGGTCGCCTCCGCGACCACCGTCCGGTTCGGCTCCGCCAAGGCGGTCACCCCGCGGGTGACCGCCGGCGCCCCCCGCATGATC